>JAZLFE010000050.1:0-5576 GCA_045615605.1 Bacilli bacterium
AATAATAGAAAAAATAATCAATTATTAATGAAACAAATCATAGAAGAATTAGCAAAAGGAAACGATGTAAATATCGATGGAATAATAGTAGATGATTCAAATCGTAAAATAGTATTTTCCTTACTAAATAAATTATATTTAAGAAGCAGAGAAAATATGATTAATAATATTATGAAAGGTATTAAAGAGGCAAAAACACAAGGAAAATACAAAGGTAGAAAACCCATCAAAATTGATTATATTCAATTCTTGAATAATCTCGAAAAGGTGGAAAATAAAATAATTACACCTAAAGAAGCATCTAAGAATTTAAATATTAGTATCTACAAATACTATAGATATAAAAAGCAATTACAAAATGCTGAAAAAACGGGTAAGAAATTATAAAAATGCCTATTTATCTAATCTTTTCTTATCTAGATATACTTGGGAGATAATACCCCCACCGATCATAATTCCTTTCTTAGTGTAGAAGACTGCTGCTTGCCCTGTCGCTACTGCTTTAGCCTTATTAGGAACAATAACTTCTATCTCATCTTTATTAAATTTATTAATAATCGCATCATAATCTTTTTCGCGATATCTAAACTTTACTCCAACATGCATATTCTTTCTAATTGGATAGACAATATTTAAGGAAGTTACGATGATGCGATTAGACATAATTAAAGAAGTGTCACTACCTTTAGTAACATAAACAATATTCTTTTTAGTATCTTTTTTTACTACTGTCCAACCTTCGGCGGTTTCTCCTTTAATACCACCAATCCCTAATCCTTTATGTTGACCAATGGTATAGTAGAAAGCTCCATTATGTTCACCAATAACTCGATTATTTTTAATATCTAAGATCTTACCTTTTTTAGCTGGAATATAGTTATTTAAGAATTCTTTAAAGTGACGTTCTCCAATAAAACATACTCCAGTAGAATCTTTTTTAGTAGCGATGTTAAGCTTCAGCTTAGAGGCAATCTTTCTTACTTCGGTTTTATCTATATCCCCTAAAGGGAATAAACAAGAAGCGATTTGTTTTTCGTTAATTTGTGATAAGAAATAGGTTTGATCTTTATTTAAATCTTTAGCTTTTTTTAAATAATATTTATTTTTAATTTTGACTCTTTTCGCATAGTGACCCATCGCGATAAGAGGAAATCCTTTCTTTTTGGCGTAGCTAAGAAAAGAGTCAAATTTAATATATTTATTACAAAATATATCAGGATTAGGGGTCCTACCATCCTTATATTCTTTTAAAAAGAAACTAAAGACATAATCCCAATATTCTTTTACAAAATCTACTCTTAATAATTTAATTTTAAGTATTTTCGCAGCAATTACTGCATCGTTATAATCAACCTCTTGCGGGCAACAAGAATTATTAATAGTAGGATTACCTAAGTAGTCGTTATTAGCTAATGCATCCCAGTTACGCATAAAGCATCCAGTAACTTCATATCCTTCTTTCTTAAGAAGATAGGCTGCTACTGCGCTATCTACTCCACCCGAGAATCCGATTAATACTTTCTTTTTCATAAATAACGTTGTTATTCTAACACCTTAAGAGATTCGTTCATATCAGTTTTTAATATCTTCTTACGCAATAATAGCGTAGCAATAAAGGCGAAAAGAATAGTCGCTATAGGTGCTAATAGATAAGGATAGAAATGAACAAATTCATAAGATAATATCGCTTTCGCGTTAATAAAATTAAATACAAAATACATAAATCCATATCCTGCAGGAATACCAAGTATCGCTCCAATAATTACTAAGATATAAATCTCTCTAAAGATATAACCCGTTAATTCTTTATCGCGATATCCTGAGACCATTAAGGTAGCGATCTCTCGAGTACGCTCAGAGATATTAATATTAGTAATGTTATAGATTACTAGAGCGCATAGCGCTCCAGAGAATATTACTAATACAAATGAAATAGTGAATAATGAATTAATATCTTTATCAATGTTTGCGATTGTACAATCAAGTAAACAGAATGATGCAAATAATAAAACTGTAGAGGCTGCGACTGATAATACCGTCATAATAAAACGTGATTTAAATAAGAAGACATTACGCCAAGTAGATTTAAATTTAAAAGATAATCTATTCCAAATAGAAGGAATCTTTTCTAAGAATATTTTCTTACCTAATTTAGGAGCCTTATGAGTTAATAATTCAATTGGCTTCTCACTACTCATTTTAATACTCTTAATTAATACAAGTATTAATGAGATAAGTAAGATACCACCACTAAGTAAGAAGAAGAAACTACCGAATAACGGGAAGTTAATTGGTTTCATAGTGTATTGGATAGTAAAGGCATTTAATATAACTTGAGTAACAAATCTAGCAGGTAGTATCGATATCGCTACTCCAATTAATCCTCCAATAAGAGCAAAGAACACATAACGAATACCAATTGTAAAATTAGAATATCCATTCGTCTTGAGTACTGCCATAGAGCTACGTTCTTCATCTAATAAGCGTGACATAGTTGAATAGATAACAAGAATTGCAATTAGCATAAAGAAGACGATAAAGATAGCAGCAATTGCTCCAACTTTTTCTGCATACATATTTAATGAATAGAATCCAAAGTTAACTAAGGGATCTGTTAATGGTGCAATATCAACATAAAAAGGATATTTAATTTTATCTTTAACATAATCACTTAACTTCTGATAAATATCATCTAACTTGTTAACATATTCTTTAGAATAAGAATCGAATAAACTGCGATTTTTCATAGTGAATGCGATAGTAGGATAATTTTTTAAATCACCATATTGAACATCATCTAAAATTTTTGAATCAAAATAAAATACATTTTCTAAATGTAGGAATGGATCTTCCTCGTTTTTAGAATTAATATTAATAATAGAACTAGTCTCTTTTCTAACAGCTACTAATCGTGGGTTCTGAACAATACCAACAACTTTAACGTTAAATGTTATTTTATTAAATTCAGGATTCCACCAACAAGTAGTAGTTACAGGAAAAGTATCTCCTATTTTATGGCCTTCAAGATTAATTTCTTTAGTCTTGCGTTCAATAACAACTTCATAATGTCCTTTTTCATCTACTTGATTAGTAGGCAATCTACCTTCTAAAACATCTAGTTTATCAATAGAACCATCACCATAATTATCTTTAAACACCGTCCGATAAGCGTAATCGCCTTTTTCGTTAATCATGTCAAAGTAATAAAGTTTTTGAGCCTGATTAACATCGTAAATATCATTATGATCTGTAATTTCTTTATAGATTGTCTCAATATCGGTTTTAGGAGAAAGATGCTTAGTAAAATCAGCGCTTACTGTAAAATCATGAATATTATTTTCTCTATAAGAAGCATTAATGCTTTGTTTAATATCTCCTTGAACATCACCAAAACCAGAATCAAGAGATACCGTGACAACAAAGATCGCGGATATTGATAATAGACGAATGATATGTTTTAAAAATAATCGTCCAGTAGATTTTAGATAAGCCTTATTAATTACCATTCAATATCCTCAATTGGTTTAGGCTTCTTATTAACAGTATTTTTAATAATCTCGCCATTTTTAATTTCAAGCACTCGATCCGCCATTGCTTTTAAAGCAGAGTTATGAGTAACTACAATAATTAATTTCTTTTGTTTTTTAGATATATCGTAAAGTAATCTTAAGATTAATTTACCCGTTTTATAATCAAGTGCTCCAGTAGGTTCATCACAAAGAAGTAATTTAGGATTTTTAGCAATCGCTCTAGCGATACTAACTCTTTGTTGTTCACCACCTGATAATTGAGATGGGAAATGTTTTTCTCTATCTTTAAGACCTACTAGATTAAGAACTCTTTTAGGATTTAATGCTTTAGGAGTAATCTCAGTGGCAAGTTCAATATTCTCTAATGCATTTAAATTAGGCATTAAGTTATAAAATTGAAAAACAAAACCAATATCATTACGACGTAATTCGGTTAACTCTTTTTTATTAAATTTAGTTACTTCTTGTTTATCTAAGATAATGGAGCCACTAGTAGCGTTATCCATACCACCAAGTAGATTAAGTAAAGTAGTTTTGCCTGCACCTGAAGGTCCTAAAATAACTACAAATTCTCCATTATTTAATTCAAAATTAACATTATTTAAAGCGCGGTATGTACCCGCTTCAGATTTATAATCTTTAATAACATTTTTAAGCACTAAAAAACTCATAATAAAATCCTTTTGTGTATATAGAATATATCACAATTATTTAGTTAGCGTTAGATAACCAGTTCTGGATGGTATCTACTTCATCCTTGGTTACTCCAATACTATACAGATATTTTTCTGCACTTATTTTTAATTCAGCTTTTGGTTTAGATAATAAATCTAAAACAGCTTTTTTAGCATCAAACTCATACCAATTAATCTTTGGTAATTCTTCGGTTGGATTATCAATCAATATCGAATAAATATGACGGTAAACAGTTAAATTTTCAAGAACTGTATATCTATCTGGATCATTAACATATGATACATTGTAATAATTTTTAAACGTAAGCATAAAGTCTGCAACTATGTCTTTTAAATTGACACTCGAGAGAGCCTCTAATACCATTACAAAAAATCCAGTACGATCTTTGCCTTCATTACAATGTAAGAAGATTGGCTGAGGGTCTGAATGAGTAGGATCATCTTTCTTATAGCATCTCTCAGATAAATACTTAAATATTTGTCTTGTTAAATCGCCATCATGAAGGTCTTTGTAATCATTATCTATGTGAAGAGTAAAGTAGTCAGAACCTAAATTAGCACTAAAAAATTGTTTATCCTTTTCTTCTATTTCCTTATCTTGCGACTGTTCGTATAATTTAACAGTTTCAGAATAAGGGTATTCCTTTTTTCTCTGATCCATTTGTTCTTTAATTTTAGGCTCAGTTCCAGCAAGAGCGATTTCAGTATTAATTTGATTATCAAGTATTAAACGGTCAGTTACATCGTGTCTTCCGTCTGGATTATCTTTCGAATTATAAGGTGAAGATCCGCGATAAAGCATACGTGGATTAATTATTTTAGAAATATTGCCAATAGTGGCGACATCTCTAAAATTAGTGAACGCTCTATTATCACGACCGACTTCGTCGAAACTTAATTTTCTACCGCAGTCAACTAGTTGACGAATTTTTGCGTAGCCATGTTTTTTCTTTAAAGTGAACTTAACTTTTTTGCCTACTAATTTATAAGGATCGTTTTTTAACGGATGCATACCAAAACCGATATTAAATCTTTCATCTTTTCCTTCATAATTACATAGACAGGGACAAAAATAACCCACTTCATTATAATTTTTTACATAAGCGGTCTCTAATGTAACATCTTCTCCATTAGGTCCAACTCCATACATAGTAGTTTCAATTAAATCATCGTAATCAAAACCAGCTTTTAAAAACTCTTCATGAGTAACATCAAAATTTACGTTTCCAAATTCTTCCATAGTTACTTTATTAAATTTAGTTTCTAAAGTTAAAGGTTCATTACATGAATGTAATAAACAAGATAACGGTAACGATAGTAAGACGAGTAATTTTCTTTTCATATAATCTCC
>JAZLFE010000051.1:0-4475 GCA_045615605.1 Bacilli bacterium
CTTATTAAAGTACGGTATTGATGATATCCGTAGATTCTATACAAATGATATTAAATTCTTAAATGAATTCTTAAGGAGATAGTTTATGTTAGTGTCATATAAATGGTTAAGTGAATATATTGATTTAGATGGTCTAACTCCTGAAGAGATCGCAAGTAAAATGACCTCTAGTGGAGTAGAAGTAGAGAACATTACTAAATTATCTAAAGCAAATAATCTAGTAGTAGGATATGTTAAAGAATGTGAATTAATTAAAGATACTCATCTACATTTATGCAAAGTAGATTGTGCATCTACACATGGAGTAAGACAAATTATTTGTGGCGCGCCTAATGTACGTAAAGCTTTAACGGTAATTGTGGCTCTTCCTAGTGCTGAACTTCCTGGTGGAGTAATTAAAGAAGCAACTATTCATGGAGTCTTATCTAGTGGAATGTGTTGTTCTTTATTAGAACTTGGAGTAGACGCTAAATACGTAGATGAAATCGACTTAAAAGGAATTCATGAATTAAGTGATGAATTTAAAGTAGGAGACGAGAATGTATTAGAGTTATTAGGTCTCGATGATACTATTTTAAATATTAAATTATTAGCGAATCGTCCTGATTTATTATCCTTATATAACGTCGCTAAAGAAATCGCTACTTTATTTAACCGTAAAGTTAAACCACTTGATATTAAAGAAGTAGAAGGAGATTCTATTAAATTTAAAGTTAGTAGTGATACTCCTAAATGCAAACAATTCTCAGCGAGAATAATTAAAGGAATTAAAGTTAAAGAATCTCCTATTGAACTTAGATCTCATTTAATGGCGATGGGAGTACGTTCAATTAATAATATCGTAGATATTGGTAACTACATTATGTTATTAACTGGTCAACCAGTGCATATGTATGACTTAGATAAATTACCGAAACCAGAATTAATAGTGAAAGATAATATCGAAGGAGAATTTAAAGCCTTAGATAATAATACTTATCCTATTAAGAAAGGTGATTTAGTAGTTACTAGCGATAACCGTCCTATGTGTTTAGCGGGTATTATGGGAGGAGAAGAAAGCAGTGATTCTTCTTCGACTAAGAATATTGTTATTGAGATCGCTAATTTTGATAATACTTCTATTAGAAGAACTTCAATTGGGCTTAATTTAATTAGTGAATCATCTACTCGATATACGCATGGTATTAATCCTGATCAATATATTGATGTTATGAATCTAACCACTAACTTAGTTAAGAAATATTGTGGTTATGATAGTGTTAGTGACATTATCACTTATGATACTAATAATCATAAAGAGAAGAAGATTAAAGTTAGTGGTAAAAAGATTAATTCTATCTTAGGCACTAACTACGATGTAGATAAGATTATTAATGTACTTAAATTAGATCACTTTAAAGTAGAGAATATATCTAAAGATAATTTTGAAGTAGTAGTGCCAAGTCATCGTATTGATATTGATGGCGTTAATGATTTAGCGGAAGAAGTCATTCGTATTTTAGGTTATCAAGATGTAGTGAATGAATTACCTAAATTATCTACTACTCCTGGCCTATTAACTGAATCTCAAAGAAAGATAAGAGAAATAAAAAAATATCTTAATACTTCATTATATCAAGTATTAACGTATGTACTTGTAAACGCTAAACGAATTAATAACTTTACTTATTTAAATAAGAATAAAGCTTATAAATTACTTAATCCTATGACTGATGATCATGAATACGTTAGAACTTCTTTAATACCTTCATTACTTGATGTAGTAAGTTATAACTTAGCGCATCAAAATAAAGACTTTGGTATTTATGAGATAAGCGATATTAACGTTAATAATGAGAAAGATAATTATTTAGGTATAGTTCTAACTGGAGATAATAAATTACAAGGTGAATTAAATAAGTCTCCTTATTCTTTCTATTCACTTAAAGGATATCTAGAAGCGATTATGGCAATCTTAGGTATCGCTAAAAGTAGATACGCTCTAAAAGAATGGGATTTAGGAGGTATTGAATTACATCCTGGTAGATCCGCTACATTATATATCGGTAAAGAATTAGTAGGCTATCTAGGAGAACTTCATCCATCTAGCTACGCTACTTATAACATTAAGAATAATAAAGTATATGTTATGGAGATTAAATTAAGTAGTCTACTTAATCTCATGATTGGTAGTGAGAAATTTAAAGCTATTTCTCGTTTCCCAGTAGTCACTCGTGATTTAGCGTTACTAGTTAAAGATGAAGTAAAATCTGATCAAATCATTAATATTATTAAAAAGAATGGAGGAACTCTAGTTAAAGATGTCCAAGTCTTTGATGTATATAAAGATGAGAAGATGGAAGATAATAAATCAATTGCTGTTACTATTTATTTAGGTAAAGATGACGCTACTCTTAAAGACGAAGAGACTAATCTTACTATAGAAAAGATTAAAGCAGCGTTATTAAAGGAAAATATCTCAGTACGTTAATATGAAATTTAATAAAAGCGCAATTAATAATAAAGAGATTAAAGAATTAGAAGAGAACATTACTTTTAAGGAAGTAAGAAAACCTCTATTATCTTTATCTAACATTAATGTTAAGGCGACTATCTTTAAAGATAATAGTCTTATTAATGTCTCTTTATTTATTACTGGAGTAGCACAAGTAGAATGCGCTTATACTTTAGAGTCAGTTGACTATCCGCTTAACTTTACTGAATCAATTGATATTAGTGAAGATGAGAATAATCTAGATGCCTATTTTATAAAAGATAATATTGTCGATTTAAATCCTATTATCTTAGATTTAATAGTAGGAGAGATACCTACTAGAGTAGTTAAAAAAGGCGCTAAATTAAATCAAGAAGGCGAAGGATATCGTGTTCTTAGTGAAGATGATTTAAATAAACAAAAAGAAGAAGAATATAATCCCGCTTTTGATAAATTAAAAGATTTAGATTTATGAAACACTTTCCCGTACTTAAGGATGAAGTTATTAATGCGCTTAATATCAAAAGCGATGGTATTTACGTTGATTTAACTTTAGGTCGAGCGGGCCATAGTAGCGAGATTCTTAAACGTTTAGATAAAGGCAAATTAATCGCTTTTGATTTAGATATAGACGCGATTAATGAATCTCATATTATCTTAGATAAAATAAGTAAGAATTATATTCTTATTCACGATAATTTTAGAAACATTAAATCTAATTTAGAGAAATTAAATATCTATAAAGTAGATGGTATCTTAATGGATTTAGGAGTCTCTTCTCCTCAACTAGATGATCCTACTCGGGGATTCTCTTTTAATAGTGACGCAAGACTCGATATGAGGATGAATAAAGAACAAGCATTAAGCGCTTATGAAGTTGTTAATAATTATTCATTAAAAGATTTATGTCGTATCTTAAGAGATTATGGAGAAGAAGATAATGCTTATAATATTGTTAAAAATATTATTAAGTATCGAGAGAATAAGCCTATTGAATCCACTAAAGAATTAGTGAATATCATAGAAGAAGTATCATTTAAGAAAAGACATTTACATCCTGCTACTTTAACATTTCAGGCTCTTAGAATTGAAGTTAATAAAGAATTAGATAATTTATCTATAGCATTAAATGATTCTATCTCTTTATTAAATAAGAAAAGCCGATTAGTAGTAATAACCTTTCATTCTTTAGAAGATAGAATCGTTAAGAATACCTTTAAAGGATTAACTACTATTGAGGGTAATCGAAATGATGATTATACTCTCCCTAAAGAGAAGAAATTAGAATATAAATTAATTAATAAGAAACCAATATTACCTTCTAAAGAAGAGTTAGAAATTAACACTAGATCTCATAGTGCGAAACTTAGAATAATAGAAAAATTATAATCAAGAAAGGAATAAATCTTTTTTGCCTAATAAGAAATCTTCGATATTTAAATGTATAATTCCATCACGCGATAAGTCGATTTGGTCTAGACTTAAAACATATTTAGGAGAAGCGTCTTTAATTGAAGAGAAGGCACTAAATTCTCTATTAAGAGTGTCTTCATTATTTAATAAATAAGAAACTTGGATAAAACATTTTTTATTATCTAAATTCGCGACAAAGTCTACTTCACTTTTATAGGTTTTACCAACATAAACTTTATATCCTCTAGATAAAAGTTCTAGTAATACTATGTTCTCTAAGAATTTTCCAATATCAAAATGATTATCTATCGCGTTTATATAACGCATACCATTATCAATCGCATAATATTTAGGATTACTCTTTAATATTTCTTTACCTGCGATGTTATATCGATATATCGGTTTAATTAAGAAGGATTTCTCCATCTTATCTAAATAGTTATAGATTGAACTTAAAGCACAATATTCTCTTCCTTTATTATTCGACTTTAAATAGTTATAAATAGATTCAGGATTAAATTCATTACCGGCGTATAATAAAACATATTTCGCAATTTTATAAAATTTGCTTTTATCTATTGTAGTATCT
>JAZLFE010000052.1:0-4342 GCA_045615605.1 Bacilli bacterium
GTAATGCTTAAAGACATAACTGAATCATAAACTTGCTTTAATGATATATTATTACGCTTATTAGTAGTGTTCATATCTTTTATCTCTTGAATAATTTTATCATACCCTCTTATAAATATTTTAGATAACATTTCATTAGGCATATGCTTAATATCTAATAAAGATAAATACTTACTAAACTTATATTTTGCCATAAAATGTCCTCCTACTAATTAATTAGAAAAAAATAGGAGTAATTTTTATGAATTCTATTTATATATTTATATAATAAATATAAATAATTTATAAAAGTCTCGTTTGGTTTACATAATATGAAGGTTAGAACACACTATAAAAACACCCTCAATCTTCAAGGGTTAGATGAGGGTGTGTTTACTTAATAAATATGATGTTATATTTAATTAATCATCATCAGGTAAAGCAGCTAAAGCAGCTTCTAAAGCATCTGGATCAGTAATTAATTTCTTTTCTTCTTTAGGTGCTTCAGTAGCAGGTTTATTCTCTTCTACTGGAGCAGCATTATTCTCTACTGGTGTAGAGTTAATAGTCTCTACTGGTTTACTCTCCTCAGTTGGAGTAGAGTTATTAGAATTATTATCGTCTCCACCATTATTATCATCCTTCTTCTTTGGAGTTTGAGGGATGTTCTTAAGGTATTTAACTAAGTTAAGAGTATTCTTATTATTCTTATATTCATACTTCATCTCATCCATAGTCTTCTTAACGATGAAGATACCAAGACCACCACGTTTACGATCATCAATGCTACTTGAAGTATCAACTTCACGAGGCGCAGTAGGATCAAATGGAATACCAGAGTCAATTAAGGTTAAATAGAATGCTTCATTTCTAAAATCAACTTGAATAGTTGCTTCACCAACATAATCTTGTGGATAAGCATAGAATGCAATGTTAGCGAACAATTCATCAATAACAATTGATACACGCGCAATGAAGGTTGGAGGTAATTCATACTTCGCTAAAACTGATTCAACGAAGTTAACTGCTAACACAGCATTAGTAGGACGGGCCTTTAAAGTAATTGCAGTCTCAGGAATATAATCTTGAGTACCAATATATCTTAAGATAAGTAATGTAGTATCATCAAATTGATCCATTCCATCAGCGAATTTAACAACGTCATCACTGATTTCATCTAATAACTGCTTCGCGTTGAAGTATTGAGCGTTATTAGCAAAGTTAATTAATCTTTCAACACCATATAATTCTTTTTGTGGGTTATGCGCTTCTGATACACCATCGGTGTATAAGATCATTTCATCGCCTGGGCTTAAGTAGGCCACATCACTCTTATAAACAAAGTCTGGCATAGCCGCTAAAACAAAGTTATGTTTATTAGGCATTTCAGCGAATTTACCATCTTTCTTCTTTACTAACGGATTCATATGACCAGCGTTAATATAACGGAGTTCTCCATTGTTAGTATCTAAGATACCAATCCAAGCAGTAACAAATAATGCTGCATCATTTTGTGAACATAATTCTTTATTAGCGGTATTAACAATCTCATCTAATGGCATTTCAGTAGCGGATAAGGATTTAATTAAAGTTCTTGCTCTCATCATAAACATAGCAGCAGGAATACCTTTACCAGAAACGTCTGCGATTAAGAATAAGATACGTCCGTTCTTCATACGGATGTAATCATAGAAGTCACCACCGACTTCTTTAGCAGGTTCCATACGAGCGTAGATGTTAAAGCTCTTTTCAAATGGGAAGACAGTAGGAACTGAGCTAGTTTGAATATCACGTGCGAACTTAAGTTCGTTATCAATTCTTAATTCAACTTCAGAAGCGTAATTCTTTAGCGCTCCAACGGTTAAGTTAATGTTATTAGACAAGTTAGTAAATTCGTTATATCCTTCGACGTGAACTTCTTTATCTAGGTTACCGTCCATTATTTGTTCTAGCGCTTCATCCATCATCTCAACACGTTTAATAATCTTTTGATAGACAAAGTATTCTGCTGCAATAAATAAGGCAATAACGACTAATAAGTTAGTGTATAAAGAGACTCTAAAGATAGTATCAGATGAGGAGTCGATTTCAGAATAAGGGACAATAGTGGCTGTGTAAGCAATTGCTTTTTTCTCTTTTCCTTCGCCAGGGTCATCTAAATCGAAATCTATCTTGTTAATCGCCATTAAGCAAGGCATCTTTAAATCATCATCAATTAAAACACTAAATATTTTATTTCCTTCAAATTTAGAATCATCAGTAAGTTCACTTAAATAATGTTTTTGGCTATCACCTTTTAAATAAAAATAAAATTTTCCCCAATAATGATGATAATACCAGCTATTATTACGAATATTTATAATTTCATCTTTATCATAATAGACCGTATTTTCTTCATCATTTAGGCTTTGAGTAGGCTCGGGCAAATTTTCACTGCCTGCTAAAGTAATCACATAACCCTCAGTTCCCACATGATGTTCGTTTGGCAAATCAATTAAAGAATGTACTGCGCTATTTCCAGTAACATTTTCTTCACTATCTGCCTGAAGTTCTTTCTTTAATCTAACAAAAACATCCTCTGATGTTTGTGAAATAATATTGTTATAATCTGATCTACTCTTTAATAAAGAAATACCCCATACTGAAGCAGTAACCGCAGTCATAGAGATAAAACAAATAAGTACTAACGCTACTTCAACACGGAAAGAAATATTATTTAATTCTTTCTTTTTAATAACAATTCTCTCTTTTTCTATTAAAGAGATAATAATGGTTGCAAGTCCACATGAGAAAGCTGAAAAACAAACACATACAGTACCAAATAAAGAGATTAATCTATTAACGTCACTTATATGACGGATATTAAATAAGAAGATTAAAATAATATTTAAACATTCAATAAAAGCTGCAACTAAAATGCCAAAATACCATTTTGGTCTTTTATCTTTAAATAAGTAGTGAGAGACTAATGAAGTAATGCCACCGGCAGCGAGTAAAGCAATACTTGTAGGTAATGCTAACCATCCACCATAAGAGATTCTAAAAATAAAAGCAATGACACCAGCAATGACACCAGCGGGCCAACCAAATACTAATCCTGCAACAGCAGGATATACTGTTGAGTTACCAACAATAAATGTATCGCTACCAACAATATCTACTAATTTTTCAGTAGGAACTTTAACTGGTACACCAACAAAGTAACCAAGAATAGCGAATCCACCAAATACAACGCCTAATACAGACATCTTCCACCAATAGGAGCCTTTTTTAGTGGTGAATATAATATAACCAAATTTTTGTAAAGGATATTTAACCCATTTATATAAGAATTTACGTTTAATGGGTACTAAATATTCTGGTTTACGAACCATTAAAGGATTCGTAAATTTAAAAATAAGATGGATTAGTACCGCGACACCGAAAGGAATTAAACTAATTCCAAAAAATTTCAAAATATCTAGTACGCCCATCTTATATTAAAAAATATAAATAATTTAAATAAAGTAATTATATAGGTAATTAATTACTTAATATCAATGAAGGCTGAGAAACCAGTAACTTCAAAGACATCACGAACGACATCGTTTGCATGAGTAACACTCATCTTTCCGCTATGTGCGTTCATATTCTTTTGCGCAGTTAATAAAACACGAAGACCGGCAGAAGAAACATATTCAAGTTTAGAAAAATCAAGTTCTAATTCTTTCGCGACTGGTGTGATAGTGCTTAACGCAACTTCAAGTTCTGGAGAAGTTGCAGTATCAAGACGTCCGTCGAGAGCGATGACATATTTATCACCATTAACTTTCTTATTGATTTTCATTAATTATTCCTCCGAATAAAAATTACTTTATATAGGTATTATACCTATTTTTTAAGTTTTTGCTATATTTTTATTAAAAATGATATTTTTGATCTATTAAACAAATAAAAAAGCCCGGCAACTCGCTATTCTTTCTAGCTAACGCTAGATACCTTCGCCACTACAGTGCTTAACTTCTGTGTTCGGGATGGGAACAGGTGTTGCCACTGCGCTATCGTCACCAGGCTAATTTAATAATTTAGAGAGAACAAGTTGTTCTCTGAATACTGAATACTATTTAAAACATGTGTCTTTCATTAAGTCATTTACCGCTATTTTAATTTACTTATTTAGTGAAATTAAGTCCTCGAGCTATTAGTATCAGTCAGCTGAATACATTACTGTACTTACACTTCTGACCTATCAACCTCCTAACTTTGGAGGGCTCTTACTTCTTGCGAATGGGAAGTCTAATCTCAAGGTTGGCTTCACGCTTAGATGCTTTCAGCGTTTATCCGTTCCATAGGTAGCTACCCAGCCGTGCCACTGGCGTGACAA
>JAZLFE010000053.1:0-1380 GCA_045615605.1 Bacilli bacterium
TGAAGATAATAGTAGTAATACTAAGATTTTATATACTGAACCATCTAAAGCATTAGAATTTGTTAATAAAACTCATATTGATTTTCTAGCGGTTGCAATTGGTAACGCTCATGGAGTTTATAAAGATAAACCCCATTTAGCATTTGATGTACTAGATGAGATTCATAAAATAGTACCAATTCCTTTAGTCCTTCATGGCGGTAGTGGTATCACCGATGATGAATTCCAAAAATTAATTAAACACGGTATAACTAAGATTAATATCGCTACAGCAAGTTTTATTAGTTTAACTCACGAGGCTGAGCGATATTTATCTAATAATGAACCGCATAATTACTTTGCTTTAAATGAAGCGATGGTTAAAGGCACCTACGATAATATAAAACATCATATTAAAGTGTTTAATTGTAAATAAATTTTATTTTATTTTATTAGAGTTTTTATTAAAAAGAATGCTTTTAATGATAGCATAAAATGTTTTACTATTTATTATGATAATGTTAGTATAATTAAGTTAATTTATGAAAAGATTAATGATTCTATCATTATTGTTTGGTTTATCAACCCTATCTTCTTGTGATTTTGTTGGTAAATATTATACCGTTAAGTTTGTTAATTATGATGGTAAGACTATTAGCGTGATTCATGACGTTGAGTCTGGGACTGTTTTAGAGGAATCGCAAATCCCTGTAGCGCATTATGAAGAATATAAAAAACATTTTGATTTTACTAATTGGAACGGTGATGTAAGTAAACCGATTACTTCTGATATTACTTTTACCGCTCAATATGATGCTTACGTAAATTTAACTTTTGATGCCACTGAGGATGGTTTTTTTGAATCTACCAAAGAGCGAACTCATATTGTTAAATATGCTATAGGCCAAACGATAAATTATGATGAAATTGAAAAGCCTAAAAATAGAAAATCAATTCCTGAATATCAATATAATTTTAAAGATTGGTTATTTGAATCAGAAAAAGAAGATTTACCTACTACGGCGGATTGTGATTATACCTTTACTGCTGATTATGATACTGAGATTAGTAAATTTAATATTACTTTTGATGCTGGTAAAGGCGTATTCGAAAACGGAGAGAAAAGTTTGACTGAGATAGTATCTTATAGTGACATGCCGCTTGATCCTACTACATTTATAGGTTATGGGAAACCTTACTACTATGAAAATAATAAATATTATATTTTTAAAGAATGGGATTCTGAGATTGTTGAAGTTAAAGGCGAAAAAACTTATAGTGCTGTTTATGAAGAAGATACGGAACATTGCGCAGCAATATTTAGTGCTATTCCTGATGAAACAAATCAAGGGGATTTCGCTTTTCCAGATGGTACTACTGAAAAGATATTTCGAGTAAAGA
>JAZLFE010000054.1:0-7633 GCA_045615605.1 Bacilli bacterium
AGAAAATTAAAAAATAACCGGAAGTGCGGATAAACACTAGGTTTTTCTTTCTCACCGAATTGCCTCTAAAAATTTGGTGGGAAAATCCGCTACATCTCCGATTATTAATGATCTTTTGCACGTTCTGGCGGAGTAGAAGGGATTTGAACCCTTGCACCGGTTACCCGATCTAAAGGATTAGCAATCCTTCCCCTTCAGCCTCTTGGGTACTACTCCGTAGCGAATAATATAATAACACAAAAGAAATAAATATTAATAAGCTTTTGCAAAATATGCGATATATTTTCCTTCCTTACCGCATATTGCACATTTACCAGATTTAACTTCTTCTACTTCTAAACAACGTAAAGTAGCGTTAGTTAATTCTTTTACTTTGTCTTCACAATCTTGATTACCACACCAAATTACCCTAGCGTATCCACCTACATCAACAATCTTTTTAATTTCATCTAAAGATGACGCTTCTTTAATATTAGCTTTTAAATGAGCGAATGCTTTATCATACATTTCTTTTTGAATAAGTTTAAGAGTAGCGATAACTTCATTTAATAAATCTGCTTCCTTAATAGGTAATTTCTTTAAATCATTACGTTTCGCTAAGGTAACTAATCCTTTTTCTATATCTTTAGGACCAATCTCAATTCTAAGAGGAACACCTTTCATTTCCCATTCAGCGAACTTCCATCCTGGAGTATGATCTGAATTATCAACCTTAACACGAATATTATTATTCTTTAATAATTCATAATATGAATTTACTTTTTCTTGTACAACTAGATTATCGCCTTTAATAGGAACAATAATCACTTGAATAGGAGCGACATTAGGAGGTAACACTAATCCATTATCATCTCCATGGACCATAATTAACGCTCCAATAAGACGAGTAGAGACTCCCCAACTAGTCTGATAAGGATATTTAATTTGATTATCTTTATCTAGATATCTAACATTAAATGCTTTAGTGAATCCTTGACCAAAGTAATGAGAAGTACCGCATTGAAGTGCTTTGCCATCATGCATAAGTGCTTCAATTGAATAAGTAGCTTCAGCGCCCGCAAACTTCTCTTTTTCACTCTTTCTTCCTTTCATAAAAGGAATAGCGAGTAATTCAGTACCCATCTTAAAATAAGCTTCTAATAAGTTAATAGTTTCTTCTTTAGCCTCTTTCTCGCTAGAGTGAATAGTGTGTCCTTCTTGCCAGAGGAATTCAGAACCACGTAAGAATGGACGAGTAGTCTTCTCCCAACGTACAACGCTACACCACTGATTATATAATTTAGGTAGATCACGATAACTAGAGACGATACGAGAATAAAAATCAGTAAAGACACATTCACTAGTAGGACGAATAATTAATTTATCTACTAAATCTTCTTTACCACCAATAGTAGCAATTAATGTTTCAGGAGCGAATCCTTTAACATGATCTTTTTCTTTATTAAATAAAGACTCCGGAATTACTAAAGGCATATAGACATTTTCGTGTCCAGACTTTTTAAATTCATTATCAAGATATTTTTGAATTTGTTCCCAAATCGCGTATCCATAAGGGCGATAAATAATAAATCCTTTCGTAGAAGAATAATCCATTAATTCTGCTTTCTTACATACATCGGTGTACCACTTCGCAAAATCTACATCACGACTAGTAATTTTTTCGTTTTTAATATCCATATATACATTCTCCTATTCAATCATACGTCTAATCTTCGCTTTTGTTTTACTAGATGGCTCTAATAATTTATTAGATATTGGAGTTAAAGCAGAACTTGCAACATATTCTAGTCCACTTCTTACAAATAGTTCAATCGTAGACCAAGAATCAACGTTCGCTAAGATAATAGGTTTACCATACTTCATTAATTTTTCTATGATTGTACGAATTGCAATATTAGAAGATTCATCTCTTTTACGAGTAGTTTCGTTAGTATACACAAAGAAATAATCAAATAGAGAATAGATTTTATAGTCAAGAACAAGTGATTTATCTGAAAGCGCTAAACATAGATCAATCTTTTTCTCTTGATATTTCTTTATCTTATCTTTAAATTCAGCATCTTCATTAGAAGAATATGAAATATCATATTCATCAAATATTACTGCGTGATTAATGTCTTTTAATTTAGGATTAGATATTGCTTCTAAGAAGTTTTCAGTCTCGCTAAATTTAAGATGGCGAAATAAGATTGAACCATGATTCTCTTCGCTATTAAATGCCGAGGTGCTATCTTTAACAATAACGTTAATTAATTTCTTATTTTCCGCTGTTTTAACAGCACGAGAATATAATTCCGCCATTGATTTAGCGCTCGTATTAATAGGAGAAGCAAATAGGATATAACCAATAGTCCTTTCCCTTTTAATACCGTATACACATTCAAAATTATAAGAAATCTGTTTCTTTTTAATTATTTGTTCTATTTCACTATCAAACTTATCCTCTTCTAGATTATCTTTCATATTCTTAGAATAGGTAATAACCAAAGTATTCTTTTGATAGGCAATTCTACTGACCTCTTTTGCCTTATCAATAATTCTTTTAATATTGTGTTTATAGTAAGAATTATAAACAATACCAACGGATACAATAACTCGATTAAGATTATTATTAATCTCTAAGAATTTACGCATTAAATTATTTACTTTATGAACATAATTTAATCCGTCATTACGATCAGTGGATTTAAAATCAATAATCGCGAATTCATTATCACCAGTATCTACCATATCTCTTTGACCGTAAGAAAGAGTAGATGCAGCGATATCCTTTAATTGAAGAAATAATAAACGAGAAATTGGCTCTTTAATACCGGCATGGTTTAAACCCATAAATTGGAAATTTGCGGTATATCCTTTATTACCAAGAGCGATTCTTAATTTCTTACTATTATCTTCGTATAAAGAGAAACGACGACGAGATAATTTATGAAATAAATAACTATCTAAATTAATAATCTTCTTACTATAATCAACATTAATAACTTGTAATATAGAACGATATAATCTTTTCGCACGATGAAGTCTAACTTCAACTTCGCAGTTTCTTGGAGCATCGTTATTTTTCTTAAGTAATTCAGTAAACCAATCATCTAATTTTTTCGCATCTTCTTTTGAGAACTGCCAATAATATTTCTCTAAAGGAATAGTTCTAACGTTACGTAAATTAGATCTATTAAAGAATCTAACTTCTTGTTTATTAATATCTAATACAACTGAACGTACAGAGTTAACACTATTTTTAATATAACTAAGATAATGTCGATAAGAATATTGGCTAATAATCCAAAAGGAAATTAAGAATAAAACTAATGCTATTCCAATTGATAAAACTATAATCATGTAATTAGTCATAAAAAACCTTTACCTATTATACACTAAAGTGTATCTATCTTAAAGTATTAACAATTAGTTAGAATGGATAAGGTCCGTAATGGACAAGACAAGCAAATAAAATCATTAAAACAGAAATTACAAAGAATCCTACAAAGAACGGCCAATTCTTTTTAATATATTCTCCATAACTAGTATCGGTAATATTTAAAATAACAATCAAGATTGGATTAGTAGGATACATTAAGCTTGCCATACCATCTGCTAATGCAAAAGCTAAGATCATTGGATAAACCATACCATAATCTCCAGCTCCTGGTAACTCCCATGCAATTGGAGCAATAATTGGTATTAATAAGAAAGCTTTTGCTGACCCACTGGAAATAAATAAACTAAACAATAAAAATAAGAAATAGAATAAGAATACATACGCAATTGGAGAGGTTCCCCTAGTAGCTTCTACGAAAGCATTTAATATTGGATGCATTCTTTGGGAAGTATTTAAGACATAAGAAATTGAGCTTGCTAAAACTAATAAAATGCCAGCCATTAAAGTAGATTTTAATCCTTTAATGAAATATCCAATAAACTTGTTTATCGGCATTTTAACAATATAAGCAGTTAATAAACCACCGATTAAGAACGCAGCACCTAAAAATAGTAAAGAATAGCTACCTAATGTACTTTTCATTGCTGGAACAAATAAGATTAAGATAACCATGATAAAACCACATAAAACACTTAATCCAAAAGCGATACCAGCCTTACCTAAAGTAGAATTCTTTTCAAATGTATAAACCGGATCAACGCTTGTAGAACGATTCTTATCTTCTTTACGAGCTTTTAATAACACATAAGCAGTTAAGAAAATGAAAAATACTACAAATAAAACGATACGCATCCACATGCCTGAGAAAGTATCAACTCCAGCCTTTTCCTGAGGAATACCTACTACAAAGGGATTAAATATACCTGCTGCAAATCCAGCCGCGATTGCAAATAAAGAAACTGATATTCCAATATGCTTATCAAATCCAAATTTAGCAACTAATATAATTAGAAGAGGAACAAAAGGAATAATTTCATCAAAGCACCCTATCAAGGATCCTACCGCCATGAAAAATAATACTAAAATTATTAATAATAAGTGTCTGCGGTTCTTGAATTTATCAACAATACGATCAAAGACATAAGTTAGCACTTTGCTCTTTTGCATTACTTCCATAACGCCACTTATTACAAATAAGAAAACAACGATTATTAAAACCGTTATTCCTGCTTCTGTGCCAAATAGTAAAAACGGAGAACAAATAAATTGCCAAAACTTAAAATGATTTTCTACAGGCTCCAAAACATAGTGACCTACATCTTCATGCCATTTAAACTCTCCAGCAGGTAATGTTTTAGTAATAACAAAAGAAGCAATCATTAATGTAAAAATAACAATAAACGCAACTAAAAACGTTCTATTCGCTTTAAACCATTCGCCAATGGTTCTTTTCTTATGTGTTTTTGTATTACTCATTTCTTTTTAAAATAAAAAACTTACTTTATATATAATAAATGAAAATCATTAATTAAAAAACCTTTTATTTAGAATATGGCTCCTATGCTATAATTTTATTTCACGGAGACGTACCCAAGTGGTTGAAGGGGTTAGTTTCGAAAACTAATAGGAGGTGCAAGCCTCGCCAGAGTTCAAATCTCTGCGTCTCCGCCAAAAATAAAAATTAGGTAATTCAATATGAATTATCTTTTCTTTTTTAATAATTTTATTTCGTAATTAACAACTTTCTTTAATTCGTGTAAATCTTTATTAGAAAGGACAATACTACGGTCCATAAGACCGCCAGCGACAACGTATTTATTAAAGACAAAATCATTAACAGATTTATAAGTTGGTTCTACTAATTTAGAACTTTTATGAATTATATGACGTTCAGTATGTTCTTTAACAAACGCACTTAATTTAGGTGTGATATTGCGAATATCATAATTTGGATCCATTGAAATAATGGGATCAAAAGTAGATAACATACCAGCAATTATGTCTTCATAAATGCCAACATCTTTTGATAAAATTTCGCATGTTAAATATTTTTGTTTATTAGCCTTGATAGCTTTTAATAGACGCTTAGCGTCTTCTACTTTAATTTCGTTCATACTTTCAATTATACACTAATTTGGTTGGGGTGACTGGGTTCGAACCAGTGCATATAGGATTCAGAGTCCCATGCCTTACCGCTTGGCTACACCCCAATATAATAACAATTATAAACTTGTTTTTAATTTCTGTTATGTTTTAATTAATTCAATGATTGGTAACAAAAGATACCATAAAAAAGGAATATAATTTAATGAATAAATTAGCGATTGGTGAGTTCTCAATTATTGAACTACTTAAGCATCATAAAGATAACGTCATTAAGATATTTGTTAAGTCTAAAAAAGAGGAAGAAAAATATATTAAATATAATGTTCCTATTTTCATTAATGAAAATTACATTAATAAATTAGTAAAGAAAGAAGATATTTATGCTTTAGCGGAATTTATTCCTTATGAATCTAAATTAGATAATAAATCCACTCATATTATTATTAATAATCTTAACGATGAAGGAGAGTTAGGCACAATTATTAGAACTGCAGTTGCGTTCTCTTATTTTAATATTGCTTTAATAAATTCTAATATTGATATCTTCTCCTCTAAATTAATTAGAGCCTCAACCGGCGCAATCTTTTTGATTAACATTGAAAAATTTAACAGTAAAAAAGAATACCAAAAAATTTATAAAAATAAGATTATTGAATTTATAAATAAAGACGCTCCATTATCATTAGAAGTTGGAGCGAAACTTTATTCATTAAAGAGCAAGTGATTTAATAAAGCGATTTAAATGTTTAAATCCATTCTCGTCTTTTTTAAAGACGGAAGTATTAATTAAGATATTTTTCCCTACTTCATTAATATATTCTTTACTAGTCATCTTTTTATTATCTTTAAGTGTTGAAATCATATCATCAAAAATAATTAAATCAGGATATTTCTTAAGATATTCTTTTTTAGAAAGATTATATTTCACTACATTTTCAACTTCTTTAATTTGTCTTACTAATCTAGCAGGTAAAATAAATCTACCGCATGCTTCTATTACACCAATCCCTTCTTGTTTAATCGCAAAATATTCTGGATGAACGTGATAAATGCCATCAGGATATTCTTTACTTGTAGAATTACATCTTAGAATTAATATCATTTCATATTCTTTATTCGCGTTAATTCTAATTAAAGGAGTAACGGTGTTATGACCTGGCATAATCATTAATTCTTTATCAGTATAAGCTTTCCATTTCTTTAACAATAAAGAAGCGATTTCAATAATTTCCTTTTCATTCTTACCTTTTAAACGAAGAGCGGTGTTATAAAAATCTAAGATAGAAATTTTTGTATCCTTATATTTTTTTGCTTTAACTACAAATAAATCTTTTGCCTTTTGTAATGGGAAAATATAATTACCACATTGGAAATGCTCGTGATTTAATATTGAGCCTCCAACGATTGGTAAATCCGCATTACTAGTAACTGTATAATGAGGGAAAGTATGAAGCGCACTAAACATGATTTTAAAGATACGATTAGATATTTCCATGTTAATGTGTTTTTTACTTACTAAAATCATATGCTCATTAAAGTATCCATAAGGAGAATATTGCATAAACCAATCTTCGTTATTAAGCTTTAATTTCGCAAAGCGAATATTATGTCTAGGAGCTTTTTTAGCGTTACCAGAAAATCCTAAATTTTCTTCACAAATAACGCACTTAGGATAATTAACTTCTGTCTTATTAGATAATAATTTAGCGATATCTTTATTATTCTTTTCTGGTTTAGATAAATTAATCGATATTTCTAAACTTGGGCCCTTCTTAAATTTAGCGTCCCAGACAATATTTCTCTCAATATCTTTCTTATGAATATAGTAATTATTAATTCCTAAATTATATAAATAAGAAGTCGCTAATTTTGGATCCTTTTTATATAGTAAATGAAATTTATTATTAACCTCACTCGGGCGAGGTGAAACTAAATCAAATAAATAAGAAATTTTAATTCCAATCGAAGTATTATCTAATTTTTTTGATTCATAATATTTATAAAATTGATCAACAAAATAATTAACATCGTGTTTACTAGGTTTAATTATTTCGTCTTTAGGATAAACATTAAATTCATCATATAGACGATTACGAACATAAATAACATCTAAATCATTTAAAGCTAAATGATCTTTAGCGAATA
>JAZLFE010000055.1:0-2110 GCA_045615605.1 Bacilli bacterium
GCTGCTTATAATTTCGTAATGCTCTTTTAATCAAATCCGTTTTATTATGGCAGCTCTCTAACATATCTATAATGTCTTTATCGTATATTTTATGAAATGTAAATGAATATACTTTTAATTTGTTCTTACGATATTTTATAAACGCCCTATTCCTACTACTTTGATTTTCCATATATGACCCCTCTTGGTTTTAAATATTCTTCTTCTCAATCTTAGTAATCCTATAAAGCCTTACCCCATCACTCACCTTCGCAATAAAACTTACCTTAAAGTTATTCGTCTCCACCACTAATGGGATAGACTTACTATTTTCTTTTACTTTATCAGTAATCTCTTTATCAATAAGAGAATACACTAGCGCCCTTACTTTAGGAGTAAACCGATATTCTTCCATCATATGTTTATTCCAATATAAATTAAAGCTATGCATCTCTTTAGGAGTGTATTTCTCTAATACTTCTCCATTTGACTTCGCTAATTGAGAATCAATCGCCTCTACTACTTTATTCCCAAAGTCTACATTCATTCTCTTCATTCTATCTAAAGCATCTCGATACTCTAAAGTCGCCATCCCAATGATATTAAGAAACTTAAAAGGTGATTTATTAATATCGTATTTACCCGCTCTAACAAGCCCAAATAAATCTTTAATATTCTTCTCTAATTCTTTATCCGATGAATAACGCCCATTATATTTACACGCTCTAGCATAAAAACTTAATAAATTAAGTAGATACCCTTGGATATCACTATCATCTATAACTTCATCCTGGATAACTCTTTCCGTCTCACTAAGCTTCATAACTAATAAAACACCTTTAAATTAAATCCCAGTAATAAAATCGGCATAAGTACTCCATCCTTCAGCGGCTTTATATTGATCAGCTACACCAGATTTAACATAAATAGCAAAAGAATCAGAATCTTTATGACCGAATATATTTATTCCTGCATTATGGGCTTGTTCAATAAATAATAAATCGACCATCCTTAAATTATCACATCCACCAAATGCATAATCACCAATATAAGTAAGAGCCGCTGGCATTTGTAAAGTATTTATTTTATTACAACCATTAAATGCATATTTGCCAATAGTAGTAAGTGAGGAAGTAGCAAAATAAAATTGTTCTAAAGCTACGCAGCCTTTAAACGCATTATCGCTAATCGTTAGTAACGTTTTAGGCGCAATAAACATTCTAAGGGCAGCGCAACCTCCAAATGCACTCTCACCAATCTCGGTTAGAGCACTATTGTTATCATTTAAGTCAACATCCATAAGATTAACACACCCATAGAAAGCTCTATCTTCTATAATTTCTACTGAATTTGGTATATGAACAGATTTTTCGATATAAGTCACAAAGGACTCTGAGCCAATAATCTTAACATCATCAGGAATATCAGCATGTCTATCTTTTCCTGCATAAAGCAATTTTTTGCTTTGCGTTTCAATTAATACACTATCCCCTTCATATGTTTCATTTAAATCAACAACATTATATACTTCTATATTTTTGCAATCGTAAAATGCTTTATCACCAATAGTGTTAACATTTTCGCCAATCATAACATGTTTTACATTTTGGCATGCATAAAAGGCCTGTTCGCCAATAATTTCTAAGACACATCCAGTATCAACCCTCTCAAATAGACCATTTTCAAAAGCTTGTGCTTTAATTTCTTTAACGGGGAGATCTCTATATTCTGGTTTAATAACTAATTCACCTGCAAATGTTTTATCCATTAACCCACAGTTAATGTAATAAGATCCATCTTTACTAAGTTCATATATGAATCCATCTTTAGCAATATCACCGAATTTCGCCGTGAGAGTAATATCATGATCAGGCATTATATAATTATCTGAATATTCAATACCATCTTTATCAATCCAGCCTATAAATTGATATTTATCATATTCACCATCTGGTTTAGTAGGAGTATCCCCTTTATATATAGGATGAGACTCATAATTAACCTCAGTATCGGATAAAGCCTCCCCGTTATAATTTACCCAATTAACAGTATGTAAATCCCCTAATTCTAAATATTGAGCAGTAAACACTACATTATGCGAAGGCATTAAGTAATTATCATCTAACTTAAC
>JAZLFE010000056.1:0-11927 GCA_045615605.1 Bacilli bacterium
ATATAAAAAATTAAATAAATAGTCCACTAATTCTATTAACCTACGTGCCAAAAATATATATCTATATAGGTGCATCAGCTCGAATATTAATTTATGAATTTATTATTTATATACGTACGTGACATGTGCGAAATTATATTCGTACGTGTACATTAATTAATATTAATATGCGTAGGAAGAAACACCACCATTTTTACTATTAACATGCATATCAAAATTATTAACCTGTTAGGGCGTATGGGTACGTTATAATATTAATAATTTTCATATTAATATGCGCATGTGATACATGCAAAAATATATTCACGTATGTGCGCGAAAAATATTAATGCGCGAAGAGAAAAACTACACCATTTTTACTATTAGCACTCGTACGTAAAATATATAAATCCATATGTGCAGGTAAGCATATAAAATACCAAATTATTTTTATATTAATATGCGTATGTGTTGCATGTAAAAATATATTCGCATATGCGTACGAAAAATATTATCGCGCGAAGAGAAAGCTACACCATTATTACTATTATCGATCGCATGTAAAAATATATAAATCCATACGTGCAGATAAGCACATAAAATACCAAATAATTTATATATTAATATGCGTGTATTATACGCACGAAATTATATTCGTGTGTGTATATGAAAAATATTATCGTACGTGAAAATAAATAATATCTTCACCGCTAGAAAATATAAATGTGCCTATATACATGTACGAATTATTATCTCACGCGCGCTTAATACTCATATTATCGTACGCGTGTGAGAAATTACGTATATTATTAAGATTTAACAAAGGTCTTTTTAATGATATAAACGAGCCTAGGCGATTATATTTATATGCGTGCACATTTAAAGTAAATTTTTATTGTGTGCGTGTACGAAAAAATATTATTGTTTACGTAGGCTACACTACGATTAATATTACCTACTCGCATAGCAAAAATTTATTTTATTCATGCGTGCAAAATATATATTTATGTGCACATACACAATAAATTATTATTAACATGCATGTGCGAAAAATATTATCATTCGTCTCCGATTTTATTCGATAAAATCTAATGAAATTAAATCATGCGTATCTTATGCGTACGATTAATATTTATATGCGTATGAATTAATATTTATTATTCTTCGTCAAGAGAAAGTACACTCATGAAAGCTTCCTGTGGTACTTCTACTGATCCTACTTGTTTCATGCGCTTTTTTCCTTCCTTTTGCTTTTCAAGCAATTTCTTTTTTCTAGAGATGTCACCGCCGTAACATTTTGCTAATACATCTTTTCTAACCGCCTTTACGTCCGCGCGGGCAATAATCTTACCCCCAATCGCAGCCTGAATTGGAACTTCAAACTGTTGACGAGGGATAATTTCTTTAAGTTTTCTAACCATTAAAATGCCACGATTATAAGCACTAGGCTTATAAACAATAGTAGATAAAGCATCGATAATGTCGCCATTAAGTAGGATATCCATCTTCACTAAATTGCTCTCTTTATATTCACCAAGTTCATAATCAAGAGAAGCGTAACCTTTTGTAAAGCTTTTTAATTTATCAAAGAAATTAAAAATAATTTCACTAAGTGGTATCTCATATTTTATGATCATGCGCGTATCGTCAAAGTAACTTAGATCTTTATAAATCCCTCTTTTATTTTGACATAACTCCATGACCGCTCCAACGTATTCTTTAGGAGCCATAATTTCAGCATGAACAAATGGTTCTTCTATCGAAGATATCTTCGATACATCCGGTAATTTTGAAGGATTGTCTACTTTAATTTGACTGCCATCAGACATGTTAACTAAATAGATAACACTAGGAGCAGTTAAAATTAAATTTAAATGATATTCTCTTTCAAGTCTTTCTTGGATTACATCCATATGGAGTAATCCTAAGAAACCACAACGAAATCCAAAGCCTAAAGCTTGAGAAGTTTCTGCTTCATATTTAAGTGATGCATCATTTAAACTTAACTTATCTAAAGCATCTTTTAAATCATCATAATATTTAGAATCTACTGGGTATAAACCACAGTAGACCATCGGTAATAATTTCTTATAACCTGGTAATGGTTTATCAGCCATTTTACTCTTAAGAGTAACAGTCTCTCCAGGTATAACATCTTTAATGTCTTTAATTTGCGCTGCAATATAACCAACTTCGCCAACGTGTAGTTCTTTAACTCTTAACTCCTTAGGAGTTCTTATACCAACTTCTGTTACTAAATAATCTTTATTCGCAGCCATTAGGTGAATTGTATCGCCTTCTTTTACTGAACCATCTTTAATTCTAACAAGAATTACTACTCCTCGATAAGAATCATAGTAGCTATCAAAAATTAATGCTTTTAAAGGAGCGTTATCATCACCTGCAGGAGGAGGTACTTCTTTTACAATAGCTTCAAGAACATCTTTGATGTTTTGACCAGTTTTAGCAGATACTAATATAGATTTTTCTCCATCAATACCAATACGATTAGTGATATCTTTTTTAACTCGAGAAATATCGGCACTCGGTAAATCAATTTTATTGATTACCGGGATAACTTCTAAATCATTATCTACTGCTAAATACATATTAGCGAGAGTTTGAGCTTCTACTCCTTGAGTAGCATCAACTACAAGTAGCGCTCCTTCACATGCAGCAAGTGATCGAGATACTTCATAAGTAAAGTCGACATGCCCGGGAGTATCGATTAAATTAAAGATATAATCTTTACCATCATTAGCCTTATAAGAAATAGTAACCGCATTTAATTTAATTGTGATTCCTCTTTCTCTTTCTAAATCCATTGAATCAAGAATTTGTTCTTTCATTTCTCTTTGAGAAATCGTATTAGTAATTTCTAAAATACGATCCGCTAAAGTAGACTTACCGTGATCAATATGAGCGATAATAGAAAAATTACGAATACGCGATTTATCAAAGGACATAACGATAATTATTTTATCATTTTTTATTTGTAAATAAAAAAGACTTATTTATTCTTTTGCTCTTTTAAAAATAATGAATAAATATATAACGCTGAACATCCATATAACCCAGTAGACATATCTTCAAGTAATTTTAATGTATTAGATTCATAGAAAATATCACGTGCTTTATCTAAAGATAAACTTTGCTTCTTGGCGATAAGTTCAATTACATTGTTAATTAAAAGAGATTTAATAACCGCATTGTTCATATTAAATTTTATAACTCCTTAGATAAGTAATTGTTGATATTGCTTTATCAGTGCAAAAGGCTATTTGAGAATTAATTTTTTGAAAACGTAGTTGTTTAATTGCGTCCTCTTTTCGCATTATATTACTTAATACATAAGTAATAGTAGCACCAACATTATCATCAGCGATTTTACCATCAACAATATCGTAGTTATGTTGGTATTTAATATTGGTTCTACATTTAATAATAAAATCTAACCATTCTTCATTAGCGAAACTAAATTTTTTATATTTCAATTTTGAAATATCTTCGTTCCACTCAAATACTGAAACAATAGGCGATCCATTACCTTCGATTTTAGTCTTTCTAATCGCCATCCTTTCTGCCTGTTCTTTAATTGGTGTTAAATAAAAAGCAAAACCAAAATCTTTTCCTAATTCAGATTTAATAATCTGAGGCTTATTGACTTTAACATTAGATCAGTGATACAAAATCATTTTTCTAAACCTCGATTTGATAATAATTTATCTAAATATTGATTTAACGCGATAGTAGACATACCATGTAAATCTTCATAATCATTAATTAATTCTTTTAATATATTAAATTTTTTTAAATCTTTATAAACTTCATTACTAGATTTATTGATACTATCGGCATATTGCTCGATAGTCATAACAATAAAAGCATTTATTTTTTTATTAATTAAAGAGTTAATTCTACTGGCACGTAAGCGATTAATTTTTTCTTTCGACTTATTACTTAACGTAATATCTAAATGAAAATAATTAAGCAAATCAAATAAAATTTTAATAGAACAATTCGCATTGCCGTTTTCTATACTAGACAATGTTGCTCTAGTGATGCCGATATCATGAGCAACTAAAGAACTTGTTAAATTAGCGCTTAATCTAGCTTCTCTTATATAATTACCAAATTCTTTAATATTATTCATATTAATATAATAAAATATTATAAGATAATGTCAAATATTTTATACATTAAAATAATTAATTTTTGTAAAATTTATTAAGTATATCGTTTATTTCTTTTTCACTAATTGCAACGTCATAATCTTTCCAATCATCTTTAAGTAGTTTACGGTATTCATTAGTAAGATATCTATCATCAATTAATAAAGCCGCCCCAACATCCTTCTCACTTCTTATTAATCTACCTACCGCCTGACTTACTTTATTAATGCCTGGATGTTTATAAGCATAAGAGAATCCGCTTATATCTTTTTTATCATAATATTCTTTTATAAGATTTCTTTTAAAAGAAATAGTAGGTAAACCTACTCCAATTATTATTACTCCAATAAGAGAATCATCTACTAAATCGATACCCTCAGAAAAAGCCCCACCAAGAACAGAAAAACCTACTACGCCTTTATTCTTTTTATTTAAAAATTTAGAGATAAAAATATTCTTCTCTAAATCATCCATATCTTTGTTCTGATAAATTACTTCATAATTTTCATCACTACTAAAATAAGGTTTAAGCTTTTCTAGATATTCAAAACTAGGAGAGAAAATTAGATAATTTCCTTTCTTATAATATATAAAAGTTTTTATATAATTAATTACTTCATTTAATGACTTATCTCGATCTTTATATTTAAGTTTAGCAGGAGAAAAGATTAATTTAAAATTTTCTTTAGGAAAAGGAGATGGTAATACTAATTCACTATCATCCTCTTCTCCTCCAAGGACGTTCTTATAATAAGAAATCGGGGTGAGAGTGGCGCTAAATAAGACAGCTCCTTTTACTAAAGATAATGATTCTTTTATTCTAATGGAAGGATCTAGATTCATTAGATTAAGAGAAATATTCTCTTCGTCTATTTTTTCAATATAAATCGAATCGGTTTCATCATGTTTTTCGTATAATTTCAAAAAGCGATTTAATCGACGAGAAAAATCTATGGATATTTCGTTAGGATGAAATTTATTTTCTTTTAGAAAATCTTGGAGATTTTTATTTAAAGAATTTAACGCTAAATAAGTTTCGTGTTCAATATCATCAATTACTTTAGAGCTAACTTCGTTATTATCTAAATTATATTTAAATAATTTGTTAACGCGAGTGAACGCTCTTTTAAGACCACCAGTCGCAAATCGATAATCACTCCTAAGTTCTTTAAATTGACTATAAGTCAAAGATTCACTATACATCTCTCTAGCGCGATCTAATAAGTTATGTGCCTCATCAACTAAAATAACATAGTTACTAGAATCTATATCAAAATAGCGTTCTAGATGGACAATTGGATCAAAGAAATAATTGTAATCCGCTATTACTATATCCATATAAATGGATAAATCTAAAGAGAATTCAAATGGACATATTTTATATTTATCCGTTAGTTTTTTAATCTCGTCAACATTATATAATTGTTTTGTAGTAATAGCTTCTTTTAAAGCTAGCTTTAATTTAGAATAATATCCTTTAGCAAATATGCATTCATCGGGGTTACAACTAGCACCAGGGCATGCACAAATTTTCTCTTTCGCAGTAATATAAATTACTCCCACATCTAATCCTTTATTCACTAATAAAGAGGAGGCTAAATAAGCTGCATCTTTACCAGTATTTTTAGCGGTAAGATAAAATATCTTATCGTTAGATGTATTCGCGAAAGATTTAACACTTGGATATAAAGCAGAAATAGTTTTCCCAATTCCTGTTGGAGCCTCAATAAAAGCTACCCCACCATCATTCATTATCTTATGCGTTAAATCCATAAATTCTTGTTGACCTTTTCTAATATTAGAAAATGGGAATTTAAGTTTATCGCTAGTGAGATTACGATTTAATTTATGGTTATAAATATTTATATAAAAGATTAAATAATCTTTAATATATTCAATAACTTTTTTCTCTAATTCTTTATAACTAAATTCAAATTTATGTTCTTTCTTTTCGTCATTTATTTGGGAGATATACGTTAATAAAATTTCGCACTTACTAATCTGCTTTTCTTTAAGAAACATATAGGCATAACAGATAGCCTGACCTAAATGCCAATCCTTATTTTTTTCGTAATATTTATCTAAATCATCAACTGTCGATTTTATCTCTTCTATGATAGGAGTATCTTTTAGATAAATAAGATCAGCACGACCGTCGATATAGATAGTAAAATCATCTACATTAACACTAGTTTTTAAATAATATTCTGAGATATAATCATGCACTTTATGTCTTTGATAAAGTGAATGTATTTCACTTCCTCTAGTCATGGTGTCTTGATTATAAACACGAGAATCAATGTCACCTGAGCGTAATAAAAAATCTACAAGATCATGAACGCTTAAATGAAGTTCCTTATTTAATGACATCTAAATTAATTATACACTTTATATGAGTTAAATTTAGGACACAAAAAGGTAATATCTAAGATAAGTATATTTTTTTCCTAAATTTATTATTTTAAAATTTTACCTGCAAGATCTAAATGGCCGTTAAGATAGTCTCTCGCTAATACTTTATTTTTACCTGGAGCCTGTATCTCAATCATTTCAATTAAGCCGTCTTTTGCTTGATATAAAAGATGTTTATCTTTAATTAGGATAGTCCCAATAGGATTAGATGTTTCGTCGCTAAAAACCTTTGCTTTTAAAATCTTAAATTTTTGATTATCTAATAAAAGATACGCTCCTGGAGTATAGCTTAATCCTCTAATATAATTGATTTGTTCTTTACTATTTAAATTAACATTTAAATGTTCTTCATTTGGAGTAATTTTGTTAGCGAAACTAACTTTGCTTTCTTCTTGAGCGACTCCTAATAGATCACCGTTTAAATATTTAAGTAAATAATCTTCAACGATTTTATAACCAGCGTTAGAAAATTTATTTAGTAAAGAAGTATAATTATCGTCTTCATTAATATATATATTAATAGTAGCGTACATTCTTCCAGCATCCATCTTATCTATCATTTCCATAAGAGTAATACCGGTTAGTTTATCTCCATTAATAATCGCTCTTTGTATAGGAGCGGCGCCTCGATATTTAGGGAGTAAAGAGCCATGTAGATTTAAACATCCATATTTAGGAATATCTAATAATCCTTGAGGTATTATTTGGCCATATGCAAAAGTAAGAATTAAATCAGGTTTAAGTTCTTTAACAAATTCATAGTCATCTCTTATTTTTATTGGTTGATAAACTGGAATATTATATTTCTTCGCTACTACTTTAGTAGGAGTATCCACTAACTGGTGCTTTCTTCCTACCTCTTTATCAACTTGAGAAATTAACGCAACAAAGTTCCAACCACTTTTAATAAGTAATTCAAATGTAGCAGCGCTCATCTCAGGAGTACCCATATAAATAAGACGATAATCTTTTTTGTTTAACATACCTACAATTATATACTTCCCGTTTTGTTTTAAATATTATTTTATGTTAAAATAATACTCCATGAGCAAACGGAAAAAAATACAACTAGTCGCTGATCGTGCTAGTGAATTATTAAATAAAAATCTCACTACTTTTAAAGAGATTTACAAAAAAATTATTACTAATCCACATCATAACATCGCTTTTTTACATCACGAAAATAGCGGTGATATAAAAAGTTATAAGTATTCTCAATACGCAAGATTATGTGAAAGTACCGCAAGAAAGTTAAGTGTTCTATTAGCAGATAGAAAAGAAAAAAATCGTGTAGTAGGTCTTAAAGTTAATAATTCACCATTTTGGTGTTTCTTATTTTGGGGATTGTTAATGAGTGGATATCGTCCACTTTTAATCGACGCTAAATTAACTAAAGAGAATACACAAAACTTACTTAACAGCGCTAAAGCGATTGCAATCATCACCGATGATCAAAAAACTTATGAAAAAAATGTAATTACCCTATCAATTAATGAAGTTAATGATATTAGTGAAGATTTAAACTTTGTTCCTAATTGGGCAGATGAAGTTATCTTTTGTTCTAGTGGCACTACTGGCGATATTAAATTGATGGTTTTTGATGGTAATAATATGATTAACCAATTAAACGCTAGTAAAAAAATGCCTGATGAAAATTTGGATATTATATATCCACAAAGCATTAGACCACTTAGAATAATTGGTCTTATTCCTTTCCACCATATATTCGCGTTTGTTGCTATCTTTTTATGGTACTCATTCTATGGCGCCACTTTAGTGTTTACTGATTACCTAGATCCTGTAACCTTAATGAAAGAAATCCGTGAATTAAAAGTTACTCATGTTTATCACGTTCCTTTATTCTATGAAGTATTTAGTAAAAACTTTATGAATCGTTTAGAGGATAAAGAAAAAGAAAAAGTTAATAAATTAATTAAATATAATTTGGGTTTAATCAAATTAAAAGAAGCGGGATTTACAATTAAGGCCGTAGAAAAATATATTAAAAGAAGCACTTTTGGTAATCAAATTAGATATCTTATTTCTGGAGGAGGTTCTTTAAACGAAGAAACCTCTAAGATTGTAAACGGAATTGGTTATCCTTTATATAATGGATATGGAATGACTGAAATCGGAGTTACTTCTGTAGAATTATCTACTAATATTTTAGACCGTATGAAACGAAGTATTGGTCGTCCATTGTTCAATGTATCTTATAAGATAAACAAGAAAAATGAATTATTAGTAAGATCCCCTATTACCCATATTAAAGAGATAATCAAAGGAAAAGAAAAAGAGACTAATTTTGATCAAGAAGGATATTTTCCAACTGGCGATGTCGCAAAAGTTGATGGCGATGGACGTTACTATTTAATTGGCAGAACAAAAGAAACCATTATCGCAAGTAATGGAGAAAACGTATATCCAGAAGAAATTGAATCTTATTTTAAAAATATTAAAGGTATTACTCATTTAGCAGTATTCGCTCATAAGAATAATATTATTCTTGTTGTCCAAACGGATAACCTAAAAATTAAAGAGGAAATTGTTCACACTAACGCTACACTACCATTACATAAGCAAGCTAATAAAATAGTTTTAACAAAAGATCCCCTTCCTTTATCAAGTAGTTATAAAGTGAAAAGATTTATTGTTAAACAAAATTATATTGATGGATTATATAAAGAGAATGAAACAAGCAAAAGAAAGATTGATGTTCTAGCGGGCTATGACAATATCGCAAGACGAAATGTTATTAAGCAATTAAATAAAGTTTTTAAAGAAGTTCTTTATTTAGATAAAGACGTTGACGGTAATGCTCATTGGATAAATGATTTGCATAGTGATTCAATGACCTATATTACATTAATTAATGAAATCGAAAAAGAATTCCAAGTGAAAATCCCGTTAGAAAAGTATGGACTACTTACAACCCTTAACGAATTTGCGAAACAATTATTAGATTCTGGTTGTAAATAAGCAAAATATTCTATATACTAATCAAAGATTAAAGAGGAAAATTTATGGCTCAAATTAAATCACAAATTAAACGTATTGGCACTAACGAAAAAGCTCGTCAGAGAAACGTTATTGCAAGAAGCGCTCTCCGTACCGAAATTAAAAAGGTTAAATTAGCGGTCGAAAAGAAAGATAAAAAAGCTGCTCAAGAGGCTGCTAAAAATGCTTATCGTTTAATTGATAAAGCTGTTAGTTCACATGCTCAACACCGTAATACTGCGGCAAGACAAAAAAGTGAAGTTCAACGCTTAGTCAATTCTTTAAAATAATTAAAAATATTTATTTTTAAAATTAATTATAAATAATTCAGCAGCTAAATTATTATCAATCTGGCTGCTTTTTATTTTCTCATCTATTGCATAAAGTTCATCTAAAATAGCGGGTAAAGACTTTTTTAAAGTCTTCCCGTTTTGGTATGCCATCTTTACTCTAAATTCTTTAGCCGATAATTCTTCCATGATTTCGCTTATTCTTTTTCCATTTTCGTGTAGATAATTTACTTGGTAAATGAAGCGGAACTGACTCGCTAACATGATAAATAAAGAAACAGGATCAATCTTTTTACTTTTAATTAAATCGTTATATGTAGTTAAAGCCGCTGCAGTATCACCTCTAAGTAAAGCGTTTGTAAGTTCATAGGCACTATCTTCTAGAGGTTTATTTACTAAAGTAATTACATCATTAAGAGTTATGTTCTTAGTATATAAGGATAATTTAGTTAATTCATTAAATAAACGTTCAGTATCATTAAGAGTGCGAACGGAAAGTTCTTTCACTGCTAAAAAATCTATATTAATGTTTTTCTTTTCGCAAAGCAAAGTAACGTATTTTTCATAATCGTATAATTTCATTGGTGCGATAGGAATTAATTTAGCCTTCTCTGCTAATAATTTAGTTAGTTTACTTCTACTATCTAATTTATCAGCGTACACTAATAAAATTAAATCAGTCTCTTTAGCAGGATTATTAATATAATTTTCTAATAAGCGATAATCTTTATCGGTATTAATTTTATCTTTTCCTTTCGCGCCACTTAAAAAATAAGCATCGTCAACTAGAACAACTTTTTTATTTTCTAACATCGGAACTTCTAAACAGGCGTTAATGATCTCGCGTAAAGTAATTTCTTTCGCATCAAAAGAGGCAAAATTAAATTCATTAATTTCGTTTAAAGCTTCTTTGGTTATTTTTTTCGCTTCTCGTTTTAAAGCACTCTTTAAAGATGAAGAATATAATACGTAAATCATCTAATATATTTTATCATGCTTTTAATAAAGCATTTTGGTAATAATGGATTGAACCAATTTCATCGGTTCGATAATACTTTATATTTAAAGAATTAAGGTTATCAATCACTTCTTTATTTGGATGATGATATTTATTATTTTTACCTACACTTATAATTGCTTCTTTTGGATTAATAAAATTTAAAAAATTAAAACTGCTAGATGTATTTGAACCATGATGACCGATCTTAAGAATATCGATATTAAAGCTCTCTTTGGAATAATATTCCATTATTTTATTTTCGATATTAATGCTGGCATCACCCATCATCATAATATTTCTGTCAGCAATTTTAAAAGTTAGTACTTGTGACTTATCATTTTCGTCAGTAAATTCATTCGCCCAGCGATTAATATTTTCAAATACTAAATCTTTAATAGTAATTTTAAAAGGTTCGTTAGTGTTAATTACATTATTAACTTTAATATGTTCTTTTAACGAATCTAATGCGCCAGAATGATCATAATCGCTATGTGATATAAACACATAATCAACATGATTAATCCCTTGTTTATGTAAATAAGGAATAGTTACATTAGTAGCGATATCTTTATAAGTTAATCCACCAGTATCAATCATAATAGTTTCATCAAAATATCTAATTAATGCAGAATCACCTTGCCCCACATTAAGAAAAGTAATAGAGTTCGCATATAAATTTTCGTAAGGTATTATTTTCAAAGAAAATATAGATAAACCTACAATAAGACTAATGCCAACTTTTTTATATGAATACGATTCGATGAAATAAATAACGATAAATAAAATTGAATAATAAATTAGAATAAATCCTCCATTAAATTCTTTAAAAGGTATAGTTATATCAATATAACTTAATCCTTTCATTAACGAAGTTAAAGAATTCGCCATAAAAGTAAATAAAGGTCTAATTGGATATGAATATAAACTAATTAAAGCCGCTAACATAAAAATAAAAGTATAGGGCATTAAAATAAATTGAATTACATTAGACATAATCTGCCTTTATTTTATCATAAACGTTATTTTTGTGCGAGTTGATAAGAATTTTTGTCGACTTTTTCAAATAAGTCGCGATTT
>JAZLFE010000057.1:0-1627 GCA_045615605.1 Bacilli bacterium
TGATGAACTAGATATCGCCTGTGGTTATGAAGCAGGATGCTTAGGATATTCTTTATACCATGAATTAAAAGCTAAAGACATTAAATGTGTAATATTAGCACCTACTACTATGAAGGTAGAAAAAGGTGGTAAAAAGATTAAAAACGATAAACGTGATTCTAAACAAATAGCTGAATGTCTTGCATATGGTGGATATTCTGCTGTTTATATCCCTACTAGTCTTGATAATTCGGTTAAAGAATTCATTCGAATGAGAGATGATGTTAAAGATACTTTAAAGCGTATTAAACAACAGACTATTGCTTTACTAATGAGAAATGGTTATATCTACTCAGATGGATCTTATTGGACAGCTAAGCATATATCATGGATTAAGAATATTAAGTTTGAAGAAGATATTCTTCAAGAAACATTATCTGAATACATGGTTGAATACTTTAGATTAGTTGATAGAGTTGAAAAACTTGATGAAAGAATTGAAGAAATTTCAACTAAAGAAATCTATGTAGAAAAAGTAAATAGACTTGGTTGTTTATTAGGAATCAGACCACATACCGCTTTATCACTAATAGTTGAAACTAGTGATTTTACTAGATTTACTAAAGGTAATATCTACGCTGCTTTCTTAGGATTAATACCAGGAGATGATTCATCAGGTGATGATGATAATAAATTAGGTATTACTAAATCAGGTAATAGGCATTTAAGAAGGCTACTTATTGAATCAGCACAATCCTATACTAGAGGCAATATAGGATTTAAATCCAAAGAACTAAAAGCTAGACAATCAAAATGTTCTAGTGAAGTAATAGCTTATGCAGATAAAGCTAATGAAAGATTAAGAAGAAAGTATTATAAGATGATTTCTAAAGGTAAGAAGTTTAACGTAGCTAAAACAGCTATAGCTAGAGAATTAGCTTGTTTTATATGGGGTATGATGACAGATAACATTTCACTTCAAAGAATTTAAGAAACAAATATAGTTATTACATTATTAAAAATATTTATTAATTCTAATCACTGATTAATAAATATTAGATTTAAGTGATTATTATGAATCAAGAGTATTAGCCAGGAAATTTCAACATTAACGATGGTTTAAGTTATTCAAGATCCTCCTTTGTTGACACTTCCTAAAATAGGATTTGATTCACGTAGAAAGACAACGAGACTTGCGGCGTAACCATTGACCTGGGGTTTAAATCCTCGAATAACAGAGTGGCCAACTGCCGGAAAACTGTTAAGAAGTTTCCTGTCTAATATTCTTGATTTAAAAAGACGAAATCAAAGTATAAAATTTACTACTTGACATTCGTCATTACATAACAGGAGGTCAACTATGAAAGCAACAAAGATTAAAATGCGAAGAGGATGCGAAAATTCAAATGATGTAATTGAGATAGAATCCATTTACATTGATTGGCCTAATGGACCAAGATGGTTTAACAAAGAATCAATCCATGATTATTTGAAAAACAATCCAGGAAGTATTAAGGTGGATATATACCCATATCCTGATATTATTCCTGCGGAAAGCAAATATAAAGAGAAATATGTAAAATCGGAACCAGATAAATATCAAATTGACAATTTGCTAAATCTACCTAGGATAAATAATTATTAATAG
>JAZLFE010000058.1:0-1258 GCA_045615605.1 Bacilli bacterium
CTACAAAGCACGGTATGGTGAGTTGCAGACTTCCTGTAACTCTTTGGATTAAATCAGCATATTAACCTGTGCAAATGTGATTGTTTCAAGCACACATAAGTAGTCCTTTAAGGCTGTAGACTAATCATTGACTTTAGTTAATTCTTAGTGTTAATCACATAGACAACTCACTCCTTCAAAAATTTTTTTGAAAGGAATTTTAATTTATGGAAGTTATTTATTCAAAAGCATGTGGTGTTGATGTGCACAAATCTTTTATTGTTGCTGTCATTTGTGACTCAACTTCCATCACACCTAAATATTTAAGAAAACGTTTTTCTACCTTTAATAATGACTTAATTCGTTTTAAGGATTGGCTTATTGAAAACGACTGCCAAAATGTATGCATGGAATCAACTGGTAAATACTATATTCCCGTATACAATGCATTAGAAGGATTTATTTCTAATGTCGTCGTTGCTAATCCTAAATGGGTTAAAGCTATCAAAGATGAGAAAGACGATAACAAGGATGCAAAATGGATTGCAGACTTGTTTAAAATGGGATTAGTACGTTCTTCTTATATTCCATCTAAAGATTTTAGAATCCTAAGAGAATTTACAAGATATCGTTATAAACTCACTAATACCAAATCATCTGAAAAAAATAGATTTACTAATGCTCTTACTGTTAGTAATTGTAAATTAGACATGGTATTTACTGATATATTCGGTAAATCATCACAATCTATAATTGATATCATTTTAAATAATGATACTTTTTCAGATGAAGATATTATAAGCTGTCTACGTAAAAATTGCAAATCATCTTATGAAGATATCATATCTTCTGTTAATGGAATTCAATTAACTCACGAACAAAAACTAAGAATTAATATTGTCAAAGATCATATTGATTACCTTATTAATCAAATAAATAATTTAAATGATATAATTGATGATTTAATTAAACCTTATGAATCATACATTGATTTACTTTGTACTATTCCTGGTATTGATAGAAATTCTGCAATTGGTATTTTATCTGAAATTAGTAATGATATTTCTCAATTTAAATCTCATTATCAACTTACTTCATGGGCTGGTCTTGCTCCAGGTTGTAATGAATCTGCTGGTAAAAAGAAATCTGTTAAAATTTCCCACGCTGGTGTTTATCTTAAACCTTATCTTGTTGAGATTGCACATAATGCTGTAAAAGATAAAGCTAACTCTTACTATGCTAAAAAATTTGAACATATTTCTAAGCGTCGAGGTAAGAA
>JAZLFE010000059.1:0-13465 GCA_045615605.1 Bacilli bacterium
TATGATTCAGTTATGTCTTTAAACAATACTGTTGATAGATTAAGTACTAAAGTAGCAGAACTTAATAGCGCTGTTATTAAGATTGATGCTAAAGTAGATAAAGGTTTTAAACGAATAGACGAAAGATTAGATTATATTGTAAAAGCTAATAACTTAAAAGACTTATAAATGGATAATTTAAGATGCGTAATTATCTTAATTTTATTAAATTTTTAATATTTCTTAAATTCTATATTTATAAATAAATATAAAAAAATTGTCGAGTCAAAAGGCCTTCTTTTTAACTATTTATTAGTAGGGGGATTTTATGTCCCTTAAATTAAAAAAGGAGAATTTATGGCAAGAAAGAGCTACACAATTAGGCAATTTAAAAATATGCCAGAAAATTATTTAGATGATCATTATGTTTCAGTGTATGATAATAAGCGTAAACAATATAAAGCTAAAGAGAATATGAAAAAGGAAACTAATTACGATTTAAACCAAATAGGTGAAACCCTTAATTCTTTAGTAACTACCGTTGAATCCGGTTTTAAACAAGTTAATGTGAGAATTGATCGTCTAGAAAAGAGAGTTGATGATATTGACGCTAGATTAGATTACATCGTTAAGGCTAATAAGTTAAAAGACTTATAAGTAGATAATTTTAGATGCGTAATTATTTTAATTTTTAATAATTTTTAAATATTTCTTAAATTCTATATTTATAAATAAATATAAAAAAATTGTAGAGTCAATAGGTCTCTTTTTTAACTATTTATTAGTAGGGGCATTTTATGTCCATTAAATTAAAAAAGGAGGACCTATGTCAAGAAAGAGTTATACAATTAGGCAATTTAAAAATATGCCAGAAAATTATTTAGATGATCATTATGTTTCAGTGTATGATAATAAGCGTAAACGAAATAAAGCTAAAGAAAATATGGAAAAGGAAACTAATTACGATTTAAACCAAATAGGTAAAACCCTTAATTCTTTAGTAATTACTGTTAATACTGGCTTTAAACAAGTTAATGAGAGAATTGATCGACTCGAAATTCGTGTAGACGAGACTAATAAACGTATTGATCGTCTAGAAACGAAAGTTGATGAGACTAATAAACGTATTGATCGTCTAGAAATAAAAGTTGATCACTTAGAAACGAGAATTGACGATATTGATGCTAGACTAGATTACAATAAACTCAAAGTATTACCTAAAAAGAAGAAATAATACTATTTCTTCCAGAGTAATACCTGCTCCTCATTCTTTAAAGCAGTGTAAATATTCTTTCTAATTAACTTATTAGATTTGCATATATTATTAATTAAATCTTTAGTCTCTTTTCTTTTTGTTAACTTATCCGCTGGACAATTAGATTTCATCACCGGCATCTTCTCTTCTTTTGCACATCTAGCGATATCTACTTCCTTACAATATATTAAAGGACGAATAAAGTCGATATTCGCTCTAGATAAATGCATTTTAGGTTCAAAAGTCGCTATCTTACCTGCATAGAAGATGTTCATAAATAAGGTTTCCGCTGCATCATCAATATGATGCGCGAAAGCGACTTTATTCGCCTTTAATTCTTTTGCGATTGAATTCATAATCGCTTTCTTCATTCTTGAACATATAGAACATGGGATATGTTTCTTATTCTTTTGGTTAGCCGCGAGTATTGGATATACATTTGTAGAATCATTAACAATAAGATCATATCCTAATGATTTAACCCATTTCTTTAATTTATCGACTTTAAAATTAGGGAATCCTAAATCCATAATAACGGGATATAATTTAAAGTCAGTGTGTTGAAATCTTGCGTATAAAGTTAAGGCATAAAAAAGTACTAAAGAATCTTTACCACCACTAATACCAACGACAATCTTATCTCCTTTATTTATTAATTTATATGCTTTATCTGCGTTTCTTAATCCCGCTAAGATAATCCTTATCGCATTCATACTTTTATTATTATATTATATTAATAATAAATATGAAGCACGGGATTATCTTAGTTAAAAAAGAAGTTGGTATGACTTCATATGATGTTATTCGTATATTAAAAAGAAAATTTAATACGAGTCGAATCGGTCATGCGGGCACGCTAGATCCATTCGCTTCGGGATTATTAATTATTGGAATTAACGAAGGCACTAAGATATTACCTTTCATTGAAAATGAATATAAAGAATATATTGGTGAATTAGTGTTAGGTAAATTAACGGATACTTATGATGTTACGGGTAAAGTAATTAAAAGCAAGAAGACACGTAAACATAATTTTGATGAAGTTAATAAAGTACTTAATAGCTTTAAAGGAGAGATTATGCAGACTCCTCCTATTTATAGTGCGATTAAGGTTAATGGTAAAGCGTTATATAAGTACGCTAGAGAGAATAAAGAAGTAGATATTAAGGCAAGAAAACAAATAATCTATGATGTTAGATTAATTCATTATAAGAAAGATCATATATACTTCTATGTTAAATGTAATAAGGGTACTTACATTCGTTCTTTAGCGGTAGACCTCGCTAATAAACTTAATGAATATGGTTACTTAAATAATCTAGAACGTATTGGCATTGGTCCATATAAGATTCTTAATGTTAAGAAGGTTAATGATTTAAGCCTAGATCATTTAATTTCTATTGAGGATGCCGTTAAGTTTAAATATGTTTATGTTAAAGATAAAAAGGATGTTATTAACGGCATCCCTCTTAAATTAAATGAGACAGATGATTTAGTATTAATTATGTATAAAGATCATCCTTTAGCCATCTATGCTTTAAATAAAAGTGATATGATTTATTATTGTAAACGTGGGTTTAGATATGAAGGTATTTAAGATTAATTCTAACTTAAATAATGTTCCTAAATTAAAAGAGAAGATTTCTTTATGTTTAGGTTATTTTGATGGAGTCCATATCGCGCATCAACGTTTAATTAATGAAGCAAAAATTAAAAATGACGATTCAATTGGAATTATTACCTTCATTGGACAAGTGAAAGGGAAAGAGAATTTAACGAGTATTGAAGATCGACTTAATCTATTTAAAGCGCTTAAAGTAGATTATGTCTTTATCCTTCCTTTTAATAAGACGTTTAAATCTTTAAGCGCTTTACAGTTTAAAGAAAGATTCTTAGATAAATTATCTCCTACTTCTTTAATATGCGGTCATGACTTTAAATTTGGTAAGAATCGTATTGGAGATATATCTTATTTAAAGAAGTTTTATCCAGTTCAAGTTGTGAACTTCTTAAAGAAAGATAATAAGAAGATATCTAGTAATGATATTATCTATTTAATTAAAGAAGGCAATATTAAGAAAGCGAATGAATATCTAGGTAGAGCGTATCAAATTAAAGGAAGAGTAATAAGTGGATATCAAAAAGGAGGAGAATTAAATTTTCCTACTGCGAATATTAAGATATTACCACCTTATGTAGTGCCTAAATTTGGAGTATATAAAGTAATTACTTATGTACTTGGAATTCCTCGACTTGGGATCGCAAATGTTGGAGTGCATCCTACCGTCAATAAACTAAAAGAACCAATATTAGAAGTTCATATCCAAAATTATTCCGGTAATTTATATAATAAAGAGATCTACGTAGAGTTTATTGACTTTATTAGAGAAGAAAGAAAGTTTAAATCAGAAAAAGATTTAGTAAGTCAGATAAAGAAAGATATTAAATGCCTTAATAAATAAATTTAATTATTTTTTAATGTAATTAAATAGTATTAGTTTTGTTTTGCATTTACTAGTTTGATAAAATGAGTAAGTTATGAAGAAGCATCCTTTACTTTGTCGCATTATTCTCTTTTCACTTTTAGTAGCGATTATCGCTACCCTTTTTACTTTATTAATGTGCGGTAAATTAGGATCAGTAGTTCCACTTGCTTCTTTTTTAGATCGCGAAATCGCTGAAGAAAAACCTTATAGTACTTATCATCTTATCGCCATTGCGTGTTTATTAGTGATTACCTTTATATTATTAAAGTTTTGTAGTCGTTTCTCGGATAATAAATATCGATTAGTTATCTTTATGACTTGGCTTATCTTAGTAATATTAGAATTACTAAAACAATTTTCTAACTATTATTATTTTTATAATGGTGAGCTTATTATTAACTATATTTGGAATGCCTTCCCATTTCAATTTTGTTCCTCTCCTCTTTATATCTATCCATTTATATTTTTACTTAACGATGGCAAGATTCGTAAGGCTTGTGAAATGTTTTCTATTGTATTTATTGTTTTTGGAGGTCTAGTCAACTATATATACCCAAGTACTGTATTAGGCTATAACATCTTTTCTAATATACAAACTTTAGTGCATCATGGAATGATGATTGCTATCTCTATTTATATCGCTTACTATCGTCGTAATAATTTAAATTTAAAAGATTTCCTTCCTTCTCTTATTGTGTTTATGGTAATGATTAGTATTGCTGTTATATTAAATGAGACAATTTATCACTTAGTCCCTAGAGTCCACTCAAAGCAAGAAACATTTAATATGTTTTATATCTCCGCTTATTTTGAATCTGCGATTCTAATTATAAGGTTAGCTCAACCTTACATTCCTAACTTCTTATTTATTATTTTATATTGTGCAGGCTTTATAGGTATAAGTTATATTATTCTTATTATTTATTCACTCGCTATTAATCATAAAATCAAACCATGTTTGCCTAATAAATTACTTAAACTCAAAAGTTGATTTTTACCTCTATATGCCATAAGATTTAAATGATTTTATGATTAATAAATCTAAGTATAATAACATACAATATGAGTGCCTTAGTGGCAATAATTTAGACACTAAAATAGTAGAGGTTAAGGTTACTTATTTGCGCGATAATAAGATACACGATAAGATAGTGATTGTTCCTAAAATTGATAATGGCGATAATGATTATTATATTAATGAGGCTAAAGTATTATTTGATAAACAAATTAGTAACGGTGAACCACTTGTAGAAAGTAAAAGTAAGTTAGATAAAAATAAATTAATTAAAAGAATTATCCTTGGTAGCGCTATTGCCCTTATTTCTTTAATTATAATTTTATTAGCTACTGGAGTATTTGGTTCATTAGAGACCGTTATTAGAGTATTAAAGACTAATTGGTTGGATATAGGAGCAGAAAATCCTAAACTATTTGGATGGTTCCATATTACTTGTATATGCACTACTTTAATGGTAACTATGTTACTAGTTATCTTTGCGCGTAAAGTTAAAGACAAACATTATCGAATTATTGTATTTGCGTTTTTCGCTCTTATCTTTATCTTTGAAATATTTAAAGAAGTACTTATTACCTATCAAGTAGATCTTAATACGGGTCATATATCGGTGAATTATGATTGGACTCAATTTCCATTCCAAATCTGTTCTACTCCTTATTATACTTTGCCTTTTATTGTCTTTCTTAAAGACGGCAAGGTTAGAAAAGCTTTTGAAAGTTATGGCGCTTTATTTATCTTTATTGGTGGATTTGCGAATTATTGTTTCCCTGAAACAGTGTTCTTTGATTCAATCTTTTTAACTGTTCAAAGCATGGTTCATCATGGAGTAATGATTGCGATATCTATTTATATTGCGGTCTATAACCGTAAGAATATTAATTTAAGAAACTTCCTTCCTAGTACTTTATTATTTACTAGTTTTGTAATAATTGCTGTTATCTTAAATGAAGTTATGTGGCAGTTAGTACCAGCGATTCATAATGGATATTGTTTTAATATGTTCTTTATATCTACCCACTTTGAATGTACTTTACCAATCTTTAAAGAGATATTTAATAATCCCTCTATTCCTAAATGGGTATCAATCATAATCTTTACAGTTGGATTTAGTGCTTTATCTTACGTTGTATTATTAATTCAATCACTAATTATTAATCATAAGATTAAACCTTGTATTTCTTTTAATAAAAATAATTATCCTCAACTTTCTAAGAAGTAATATTCCTTTTAAATAAAAGTTATGTATTAAATCGTTTGCATTAATTTATTTTTGTTGTATTCTAAATAGGCAACTATTTCTAGGGCTAGCGACTCTCTAACGCTAATCTTGGATATAGTCTAGTATATAAATAAGGAGAAAAAAGTATGGCATTATCTAAAGATAAGAAAGCCGAATTAGTGAAGAAATTTGCTAAGAGTGAAAAAGATACTGGCAGTGTAGAAATTCAAATCGCATTACTCACTGAACAAATTAACGCTCTTACTATTCACTTAAAGAATAATCATAAAGATCATTCTTCACATCGTGGCTTAATGAGACTTGTCGGTCAAAGAAAATCATTACTCAATTATCTTGAAAAGAGTGATCGTGATTCTTACATCAAAGTTATCAAAGAACTTAAGTTACGTAAGTAATTGTAGTTAAAAAACTAAGCATTAAGGACCCTATGGGTCCTTTTTTGTTTTTTAACAAATCGACTACCTTAAATGCTAAAATATTTAGGTATGAAGTTTAAAGTAGGCGAATGCGTTGTCCATCGCCACGAAGGTGTTTGTAAGATCACCAAAATCGAAAATGCTGACTTCGGCGATGGAAAGACTAAGTATTACGTATTAAAACCGTATTTTTTAAATAACTCTTCATTAATTCGTATCCCAGTAGAGAAATCAGAACAAATAAGACCACACATTTCTAAAAGAAACGCTCAATTACTAGTCCATAAATTAAAAAGAAGTAGAACTGTATGGATTAATGATAACCGCAAAAGAAAAGAACATTTCCAAAGTATGATAGTAACTGGAGACTTAGAAGCTTTAGCAAGTATCGCTCATACTATCTTACTTAAGAAGAATGAATTTATTAAAGCAAAGAAGTCGATGCCTTTAACTGATCAAAATTTAGCGAACTTCTGCGAAAGACTTCTTAATGAAGAATTAGCAGTTGCCTTAGGTATCACTCCAGATAAAGTAGAAGAGTATATCGCGAAGCACTCTAAATAATTATCTAGATATTATAAATTAGTGTATTATATATAAGAGTTCATATTATATATGAAAAAAAGTATATTATTTGTTTTTACTCTTATTCCTTTATTATCTTGTTGCGGTAATAATGACAAGGGTTTTCCTGACCCATTTCCAGGGGATACAAATCCTATAGGTTTTAACATTGAAGATAAAGGAAAAATAGTGCGACCGTTAACGTCACAAGAATCTACTTTAATTAATTCTACTATTGATAATGCTGAAAAGAATAACTATTATAGCAATATAAAAGAAGAGACCATTACTTTTAAAGCAAGAGACTACACTAGAGCGTTCGCTGGTGAATTCGCTCAAGGATATGATGTATCTAATAAAAAGATTGATGGTACTGTTACTATTTACCGTCAAGATCCTAATAATCCTGTTAAAGATGTAGATCCAATTCAATATCTTCGTAAGGTAACCGAATCAGATTTAACAACTCTTTATGATTATTCTTATGGTAGAAAGACCGAAAGGAATAATATTTCTACATATAATTATTTAGCGAAAAAGAACGATGCTATCGATAAATCTATTGTTGAAGAAGATATAGATGCAAATTTTACTTACTATCAGAGCTTTGATGGTGGTTATGAAGAAAATAAAGATCCTGTAAGTCACGGTCAATTGCACAATAAGGTAGATTCTGATGTCTATTGGTATGAACCTGATATAACTATATCTCCTGCAGACTCGATATTTAATACTGATGAAGCCACTACCGTTCCTGGTGTGAATACTTATGGTAATCCTGTTTTAATTAAAGAAATTCATAAGCCTTATGGCGAAAAGGGCATTTATAAATTTGAAGACGGTAGAGAATATCGTGCAGCAATAAATACTTTAATTGTCACTACTTTAATTGCCGAAAAGACTACTAATGATGAATGGTATATGGTTAATTATTCTCGTCATTATACCGAGACTGTTATTACAAGCAACGTTATTCAACCTAATGTTCCTATTAGTTATTTGTCTAATCCTATTGTTATTGCCTATTCTGAAGAGACTCATACTTATAGCGATGAATTAAGCGAAGCTCATAAAACTCAAATTCCTGATGAAATGCCCTCTATCGAGGAGGAGTCATTATGAAAAAAATATTATTAATATTATTATCGACTCCATTAATACTATTCTCATGTAAATCAAGTAATATTAAAACTCCTGTTTCTCCTTTTGATGACCATTACGAAAGAATTGGGATGGACAGTAAATATTCAGTTATTACTGAATCAACTTCAGAAGAGATTAAGAGCATAAAAGAATATATAAATACAGATGATCAAGATGATGTTTCTTATTACAAACATCAATACGAAAAGAGAGATTTAAAATACGCCTACTTTGGTAATGAAAGTAGTACCATCTCACAATGTCAGATGTTATCGCAAATAGAAGATAATACTCGTTATTCAAATAATGTTTCTATTGATATAAATAATTCTGAACAACAAGATCAAACCGCAAATGCTGGTATTATTAAAACCAATTCCAAAGTTACTAAATATGTTTATGATCCTAACTACAAAAATTTAAATGATGATAAAAAATATATAAAGGCGACAGTTACTGAGAAAAACGGTGAAGAAACTCAAACTACTAGAGATGGTGATGGTACTTATGTAGAAGGCGATAATAGTGTTTTCTATATAAAGCCTCTTGATAAAATTAAAGAATTTTTCAACTCCATTGAAGGATTTGATTTATTTGGAGCAAATGCAATATGTGGCACAGCAAATAATGGAGAGATAGTGCTTAAAGAAGGGTTCTCTGTTTTTTCTAACTTTACTACTACGATGGGTAGATCTTATAAAGCAGAAGATAATTATTTCTATGAAGGATTAATAGATAATTCTAATGGATCTTATAAATTTAAGTATTTCCGTTTCTATCACGAATTATTAATTTTAAGTGAAGCGATTGATGGAGAAGGAGTTCCTGTTATCTACCTAGATAAACCCGCACTAATTGAATATAGCGAAGATCAATATTGGATCGACTATAAGCAGTTGCAACCTTACACTGGCGATGTCCCTTTCCCTAATTCGGAGTTTAAATAATGTTTAAGAAACTGCGCAAATTTTTTACTTCGCGTATTGTTTGGGTAAGTCTATTACTTCTATTAGAGATTGCTCTAATAGTAGTATTCGCCTATTCCTTAGTTGGATCTTTTATGACTTTATTTGATCTACAAGAATGGCAAGTATGGTTAATCACTTTAGTTCTTTTATATTTCATATCTTTCTTAGTAGTAGTCTATATCGTTAATAGTCACGCTAAACAAGCTTATAAGATTACTTGGTTAGTGGTAGTAGCGATCCTTCCTTTACTAGGATCTTTCTTTTATCTATTATTTGGTAATAAGAAGATTACTTATCGTCAAAAAAGAAAGATCGCTCCTATATATAAGATGCTAACTTCTTCTAAGATTGATACCTCTACCGCTACTAAGATAAAGAAAGATAATCTAGATGCTTATCAAATGGCTAGTTATATTACTAACGCTTCTGGAGCGGACTTATATCAACACTCTAAAGTAACTTATTATCCTAGTGGAGAGAAAGTCTTCCCTGTTATGCTAGAAGAACTTAAGAAGGCTAAGAAATTTATTTTTATTGAATACTTTATTATCGCTCCAGGATTATTTTGGGATTCTATCTTAGATATCTTAACTAAGAAGGTTAAAGAAGGAGTAGATGTAAGAGTTATATATGATGATGTTGGTAGTGCAGGTTATCTACCATTAAGATACGAGAAGAAATTAAAAGATTTAGGTATTAAAGCAGTAGCGTTCCATAAATTTAAACCTCTATTAGATGTCAAGATTAATAACCGTGACCATAGAAAAATAATGGTTATTGATGGTTTAGTAGGATTCTCTGGTGGGATTAACTTAAGTGATGAATATATTAATAAGATTAAACGCTTTGGCTATTGGAAAGATAACGCGATTAAAGTAGTAGGGGAAGCGGTTAATGGTCTTACTACTTTATTCTTAACTCAATGGTTATCGATTCAAGACGCGGACTTTACTAAAGTAAACTTTTATAAAGAGAACTTCACTCAATATTTCCCAAAGCATACATTTAATAGTAATGATGGATATGTTCAACCATATGGTGATCTACCTTATGATGAACAATCAGTAGGTGAACATGTCTATTTAAATTTAATTAATCGCGCTAAGAAATATATTTATATTACTACTCCTTATCTTATTATTGATGAAGAAGTAGTGAATGCATTAATAAGCGCAGTTAATAAAGGAGTAGATGTTCGTATTGTTACTCCTCATATCCCAGATAAGAAGATAACCTTCGGTATAACTAGATCACATTATCGTGTATTACTTAAAAATGGTGTTAAGATATTTGAATACTCTCCTGGATTTATTCATATGAAGATGTTTGTAGTAGATGATATATATGCGACAGTAGGCACAATTAATCTAGATTACCGCAGTCTATATCTTCACTTAGAAAATGGTAATTTCATGTATAAATGTAAATGCATAAATGATATGAAGAAAGATTTTATGAAGATATTTAATGAATCTGAACAAATAACTTATAAACGTTATAACAAATATCTTGCGCCTCGTAGATTTATCTGGTCAGTTCTTAGGATGTTCGCTCCCTTATTATAATTTATGAAAAAAATTGGTATACTTTGTCCTTTATTTTCTTTACCTAACGATTACGGTATTGGTGATTTTAGCGATTGCGCTTATAAATTTATTGATTATTTGTCTTTAATTCATTATTCCTATTGGCAGATTCTACCTCTAAACCCTGTAGATGGATTTAATTCACCATATCAAAGCGCTTCTTCTTATGCTTTAGATGAATTATATATCTCATTAGAGGATTTAAAGAAGAAGGGCTTGATACGTATAATTAAACCTTATGTAGGCGATAAGGGAAGAGTAAATTATAATAAGGCGAGAGAATATAAAATAGAGTATCTTCGTGAAGCCTATAATAACTTTATTAAAGATAAGAAAAATTTAGACTTATTAAATAAGTTTAAGAAGAAACAAACTCGCATTAGAGAGTTCGCGATTTATAAAGTATTAAATGAATTAAATCATTTAAATAGTTGGAATGAGTGGACTATTAAAGAAATTGATAATAAGCATCTAGTAGATGTAGACTTTGAAATTTTTAAGCAATATATTTTACTTAATCAATGGGATGCCATACATAAATACGCTAAAAAGAAAAAAGTAGATATTATTGGTGATGTTCCTTTTTATGTTGGATTTAATTCAGCGGATGTTTATTTTAATAAAGAATTTTTCCTATTAGATAAAAAATATAATCCTACTTTAGTAGCAGGCGTTCCACCAGACTACTATAGTGAAGATGGTCAATTATGGGGTAATCCAATTTATAATTGGGATTATCTAAAAGAAAAGAATTTCTCTTTATTGTTTGAAAGATTATTAAATGCTTCGAAGATTTATGATGTAGTTAGACTAGACCATTTTAGAGCGTTTGATACCTACTATACAGTAAAATATGGAAGTAAGAACGCTAGAGTAGGAGATTGGATTGAGGCTCCAGGATATGAATTCTTTGATAAATTATTTTCTGTTAAGCCTAATATTCGTTTAATTGCTGAAGATTTAGGAGAGATGCGAGATGAAGTATATTATCTCCGTGATCATTATGATTTCCCTGGAATGAAAGTAATTCAATTTACTTTTATCGATGAAGAGCTATATCAAAAAGAATCTCCTTTTATATACAAAAGAGAGAATTCTATTTGTTATACCTCTACGCATGATTCATCTACTATGCTTGAGTGGTTAGATTCTTTATCTAAGGATATTTATCATCAGGTTGATGAATATCTAAAACGATATGGTAGTAATGATATAAGCGATAACATGCTTAGTTACGCTGTTAATCAACCGGCTAATACAGTTATCTTATTTATTAGCGATATTCTTCGTTTAAATAAAGAAGGTAAGATTAATACTCCTGGTATCGCTAATAAAATAAATTGGTCTTATAGGATGAAAGACTTTAAGGGATTAGAGAAATATAAAAAGAAATTATACGAACTTGCTTTATCCTCTAGGAGAGCGATATGAAAATAGGTATTATCTCTTTAGGATGCGCGAAGAATCGTGTAGATAGTGAAACGATTTTAGGTAGTGTTTATAAAAATGGACATAGTATCACTAATAATCCTAAAGAAGCCGATATCATTATTATCAATACTTGTGCTTTTATTAAAGACGCTCAAATAGAATCCCTTAATACCATCATTGATATGATGGAATATAATAAGAAAATTATAGTTACAGGATGTTTAGCGCAACTATTTTATAAAGAGCTAAAAAGAGATTATCCTAATTTAGACGTTATTCCGTTTTCTAAATATAATGAATTCACTAAATTCATGAATATCTATTTAAAGGATAAAAAGAATTATGATTTAAATTCATTAAATAGATATTTAACTACGACAGCTAATTTTGCATATTTAAAAATAGCGGAAGGTTGTAATAATTTTTGTAGTTTCTGTTCTATTCCTTTTATTCGTGGTAGATATCGCTCTACTCCAATAAAAGAATTAGTGAAAGAGACTAAAGTATTAGCGAGTAAAGGGATTACCGAATTAGCGGTTATTGCTCAAGATATATCTAATTACGGTATTGATTTAAAAGATGGTACTAATTTAGTTAAATTACTTAAAGAATTAGAGAAGATTAAAGGGATTAAACACATCCGTTTACTTTATTTATACCCTAATGAGATTACTGATGAATTTATTGATTATGTTAAACATAGTAAGAAAATATATAAATATTTTGATATTCCAATGCAACATGTGGATGAAGATATTTTAAGAAGTATGAATCGCAAAGGATCACATAAGAAAACGTTAGAAAGATTAAATAAAATAAGAAAAGAAATACCTGATGCGATATTCCGTTCTACTTTTATAGTAGGATATCCAGGTGAATCTAATCTTTCCTTTAATCGATTACTTAACTTTATTAAGGAATTTAAATTTGATCATCTTGGCGCGTTTACTTATTCCCGTGAAGAGAACACGAAAGCTTATTATATGGCTCATCAAGTAAGTGAAAAGATTAAGGCTAATCGAAGAGATATCTTAATGAAAGAACAAAGTAAGATATCATATAAAAAGAATTTAGAACATATAAATGAAGAGATAACAGGTTTATGTTTAGGAATAGACTTAGATAGTGGTTACTATCATTTTTTAACTAAATATAATGGACCTGATGATATTGATGGAAGCGTTATTTGTAAGACTAATAGAAATCTAAAAGTAGGTGAATATTATAAGCTTAAAGTCAAAGATGCCTTCGTTTATGATTTATTAGTAGAAATCATATAAAAAGTAGGTATAATATATATCGCTGCCCCCATAGTTAAGTGGTATAACAGATCCATGGTAAGGATCCGTTCGTGGTCCGATTCCGCGTGGGGGCACCAG
>JAZLFE010000060.1:0-13949 GCA_045615605.1 Bacilli bacterium
CTAATAATGTAATAACTAAAAAGACGATTAAGGAGGTTGAAATAATATTAGTCATCTCTACATAGGAAGATGAAATAGTATAACTATTAGAAGTAATATCAAACGTTCCTTTCTTATCGTATTCTTCTTTAAATTTAAATAATCTATCTACTTCATTTATATCAGTAATAAATAAATTATATGAATAACTACTGTTAGGGTCTTCTGCTTTAGCGTTACTTATGACTTCATCAACATTTACGTTATATCCAAGTTCTTTAGAATAGTTAATTAAAATATAATTTTTTAGTAAATCTTTAAGTCCTAAATAAGAATAATAGACTCGCGGAGAATTTAAATAAGCGAATTCTTTAACAACGCCGACTATTTTCATTTTATTTTTGAAATAAATTTCATCTTTAATTGTTTTGCCACTATTAGTTTTATTCGTAATATCAGTGTAATAATCTAAATTAAAAACATGGTTAATAATACTGTTATCCGTGTAGCCAAAATGATTAACAAATTCTTCATTTACTACTACATCAACAAAATTATTTTGTAACAGAACAGAACCACTAACAAAAAGATTTTTATAAATAGAAAAATCGTAAATAGGAGTGAATTCAATATCATTAATATTCTTATTATCAAAGTTAAAAGTTGGCAATGAAGAAAAGACAATTTGATAATTATTTTCTACTTTCATTGAACATATATCATTAGTTAAAAATTCAATATCTTCTAAAGATGGTCTTGTTAATTTAGAAATTATAATTGGAGAATCGGGGATTTCTATTTTCGTTTTCTTAGCGACAGTAGCATACGTATAAAGTAGTGATTCTTTTTTATAATTATTAATAGATGATTTAGAGCCTGTTAGGTAACCAAAAGATATCAGCAAACATAATGAAGAAAATAATATCGAACTGGCGGTGATAATATTTCTTACTTTATGTTTAAAAATATGTAATTTAACAAATTTTAAAACTAAATTTTTATTACTTACTTTGTTTTTATTTGTTATATATTTAGTTTCTAAATTAATACATTTTAGTTCGCTGACTAAACCATCATTAATGCAAATTCGATAATCTTCATAATCTTTAATTAATTCTTCATTATGAGTGACAACTATAACTAAATGATCAGTTGCTAATTTCTTAAGTTCTTGCATTATTAGAACGCTATTTTTGCTATCAAGTGCGCCAGTAGGCTCGTCAGCGATTATTACCTTTGGTTTATTAATTAATGCGCGTAGTAACGCTATTCTTTGTTGTTCTCCGCCAGATAAAGTTTCGTATTTTTGATTAATTAATTTTTCTAATCCGTATTGCTTAAATAAAGATAGCGCTAATTCTCTACTTGCCTCTTTACTATCGCCCTTAATTAAACTAGGAAGCATAACGTTTTCTAAACACGATAAATCATTAAATAAATTAAAGTGCTGAAAAAGCACTCCAATAGTTTGATTTTGATAAATCTTTTTATCGTTGCTATTTAATTTATTTAAATTTTTATTGCAAAAATATACTTCTCCCTTAGTAGGAACATCTAACCCTGTTAATAAATTTAATAAGGTAGATTTTCCGCTCCCTGATTTGCCAAGAATAGAGACTAAACCAACATTAGGAAAAGACAAGTTAACGTTATTTAATACGCTAACAAGATTCCCGCCATTACCGAATTTTTTACTTACACCAACTAACTTAAACATATTTTATTAAAAATTGGGTTGGGGCTTTTCGCCCCTTGTAGTATAATGTTATTGAGGTTGGCTAGTGTTTCGGCACTAGCTTTTCATTTATTTGCCGCTCAATTTATCTATAAGCAAATAAACTACCAATAGAAGAATAATCAATTTATTCAATTGATCTTCTAAACCTCCTTTTAATACTACAAGGTAATAGAAGCCCCAAGAGGAGAGTAACATACATTATTCCCCCTACTATATAAATAGTTAAAAACATGCTTAAAATTTTCGTTTATTTTTTTATATTTATTATATAAATATAGATTTTAAAAGTTGTTTTAAAATTATATGAATTTCAAAATTTTACGCACTTATTTTTTAATGACTTTATCTATTTTGATTTCAAGTTCTTCACGTGGCAATAAAAACGTTTTAGAACATCCTAAGCATTTAATTCTAATATCTGCACCCATTCTAATGACCTCGAATTCCTTAGAGCGTTTAAAACAGGGGTGTGGTTTTTTTAAAACTAAAATATCACCTAAATCGTAATTCATTAATAAGGTTTCTCTTCCATCTTTACAGCAGCAGGAACTTTAGGTAATCCAGGTAGAGTTAGTATCTTACCAGTCAAACAAACAATAAAGTTTGCTCCAGCGCTCAAATTAACTTCTCGAATTGTAATAGTAAAGTTTCTAGGAGCATTCAATACATTCGGATCATCAGATAAAGACTGTGGTGTTTTAGCCATGCAAATATAAGCGTTATTATATCCAAGTTTTTGATAACGCTTGATTTGCTCTAACGCTTTTGGAGTATATTTAATCCTCCCTGCGCGATAGATTTCTTTACAAATAATTTCAATCTTTTCTTTAATCGGTAAATTAAGAGAATATAAAGGATGATAATGAGATTTCTGAGTTTTTAATGTGTTCATTACTTTCTTCGCTAAATCAATTGAACCTTTACCGCCTTTCATAAATCCATCTAAGAAAGATACTTCGTATTTATTGTCTTTACACCACTTAGTAAGATAATCAATTTCACTTTGATGATCATTTTCAAAATGGTTAATCGCTACAACAATAGGAAGACCAAACTTCTTCATATTCTCTAAATGAGTGGATAAATTTTTAACTCCTTCTTTAAGAGCTTTAACATTTTCATTAGTAATCTTATCTAAAGATAAACCACCATGCATTTTTAAAGCACGAATAGTCGCTACCATAACAACTGCATCAACTTTTAATCCCGCTTCACGAGCACATATATCAAGGAATTTCTCTGCTCCTAAATCAGCACCGAATCCCGCTTCAGTAACGACTACTGGAGCCATCTTACTAGCAAGTTTTAAGGCTAAAATAGAATTACATCCATGAGCAATATTCGCAAAAGGTCCTCCATGAACTAAAGCAGGATTATGCTCTAAGGTTTGAACTAAATTAGGCTTTAAAGCATCACGCATTAATTTCATAATCGCATGTGATATTTTTAATTGTTTTAAATAAACTGGTTTATTAGTTTTAGTGTACGCAACTAAGATGTTATTAACGCGATTTAAGAAATCTTTTTCATCTTTTGCTAAACATAAAATTGCCATTAATTCAGAAGCAACTGTAATAACAAAATGATCGTTACGAACTACTCCATTCTTCTCTCCTTGAGCAACTGTAATATCTCTAAGAGCGCGGTCATTCATATCAAGTGCACGAGTCCACACTACTTTAGTAGGATCAATGTTTAATTCGTTACCTTGGAATATATGATTATCAATAATTGCGCTAATTAAATTAATAGAAGAAGTTAATGCATGCATATCACCAGTGAAATGTAAATTAATGTCTTCACTAGGTCTAATGCTTGCTAAGCCTCCACCAGTTGCGCCACCTTTAATACCAAATACCGGTCCTAAAGAAGGTTCTCTTAAACATAGCATTGCCTTTTGCTTTATCTTACCTAAGCCTTCTGCTAATGCGATAGAAGTAGTAGTCTTACCTTCACCAGCTTTAGTAGGAGTAATAGCCGTAACTAAAACAATTTTTCCTGTAGGATTACTCTTTATCTTCTTATAATAATCCATATTAATTTTGGCTTTATAAAAGCCATACGGTTCGACATATTTGTTATCGATACCAGCAATCTTAGCGATTTCGTTAATCTTTTTTAAGTTCATTTTTCTTCTCCTTATTTAGTATATCCTTAATTACATTAGAGGCGATTAGAAGTCCTGCAGTAGATGGTACAAACATCATTGAAGTTATAATTGCTTTATCCTTAATAGGAACTTCATTAGAAGTAACTACTTTTATTTTACTTAAATTAATATTTTCTTTCTTTAATTCATTACGCAATTTCTTCGCTAAGGGATCATCATGAGTCTTATCTAAAGTAGTTACAATTACTTTACTAGGATCTAGACGATTACCCATTCCTAGAGAAGAAATAAAAGGAATTTTATGTTTTAGACAATATTTAATTAAAGCGATTTTACTATTAGTAGAATCAATCGCGTCAATTACATAATCAAATTTATTAAAAGGAAAATCATTAAGGTTTTCTTCACTAATAAATTTCTTATACGTTATTACTTTAGTTAATGGATTAATCTTATTAATATGTTCTTTCGCCGCTCTAACTTTATCCTTATCTAAATCGTTTTTATTAAAGAGTATTTGGCGATTTAAATTAGAAGCATTTACTTTGTCATGATCAATTAAATATAAAGTAGAAACACTACTTCTTGCTAGTGATTCAATCGCAGTGCCTCCTACTCCTCCAATACCAAAAATTGCTACTGAAGCTTTTTTAATTTTCTTTAAATTGTCTTTTCCAATTAATGCTTCAGTACGAGAATTAAAATCATTACTAGTTAAGTCACTAATGATATCTTTAGCGCTAGTAATATAATGAACTTTATTATCAAATTGATAACGAATAAAAGTTAATTGCCGCTTTGCGTAGTGTCTTGTATTCTTCTGCACTATTTCAATAATTTCTTTTTTATCTTTATCTTTATTTTGAAGTATTTCTTTATATCCTATCGCTTGTAATGATTTTAAATTAGCGCCATATTTTTTTTCTAATTGAAGTGCTTCATTCATTAATCCTTTATCAAACATTTTAATTACGCGCTCATCAATTCTCTTATATAAAATCTCTTTATCTACATTAGTAGAATATATATGAACATCATCATAAATTATCTTATGAGATTGTTCTTTTTCTAATTCGGTTTTGCTTTTACCATAAGTGTAATAAATTTCTAACGCTCTAAAAACACGACGACGGTTATTAGGATGAATTTTATTAGCAGATTCTTTATCTACTTTCTTTAATCTTTTATGAAGTTCTTCATTAGATAATTTATCAAATTTTTTTAGATCTATTTTTTTAGAATTATCTTTAAATTCATAATCAAATAAGACTGCTCTAATATATAATCCAGAACCACCTACAAGAACGATATTTTTATTTCTTTTAATTAATCTTTTAATTATTTCACGAGCATCTTTTTGATAATCATAAATAGAAAATTCATCAGTAGGGTTTAAATAAGAATATAAGTGATGCTTAACCTTCTTTAAATCTTCTATACTTGGTTTAGCAGTTCCAATATCTAATTCTTTATAAACTTGAAAAGCATCAGCATTAATAATCTCCGCATTAAATGCTTTCGCTACATCAATTGCGATTTTACTTTTGTTAGAACAAGTAGGACCAGTAATAACAATAATCATATTATTTAACTAATTCTCCAATTAAATAATGAATGTGAGTAGAAGTGACTTTTACTTTCACTAATTTACCTACTAATTTAGAAGATCCATTAAAGTTAATCATCTTGTTATTATGCATCCTCCCTGTTAAGGCTTTAGGATTATTCTTAGATATAGAATCTACTAAGACTTCAAATGTTTTATTAAGATATTTTTGATTATTCTTTTCAATAATTTTATTTAATAAAGTAGTTAATTCTTTAAATCTCTTTACTTTAGTAGAGTTATCTATATTATCAATCATCTTCGCTGCAGGAGTCCCACTTCTTTTAGAATAAATAAAAGTAAATGCTCCGTCATATTGAGCAAGCCTAACCATCTTTAAAGTATTCTTAAATTGAGATTCAGTTTCATTAGGGAAGCCTACAATTATATCGGTAGAGATAAATAAATTAGGCATCTTCTTTCTCGCCTCTTTAATAATCGAATAATATTTTTTAGAATCATATTTTCTTCCCATCAAGCGAAGAATTTTATCATCTCCACTTTGAAGAGGTAGATGTAGATAAGGCTGAATATTTTTATGTTTCTTCATTACATCAATAATCTCTAATGAGAAATCATAAGGATGAGATGTTAAGAAAGATAAGCGATGAGTTTTCAGCTTGGCTATTTCATCTAATAATTTAGCGAAACTATATTTTTTCTTTAAATCTTTACCATAACTATCAACGTTTTGACCTAGTAAAGTAATCTCTAAATAACCGTTATCGACTAAATATTTACATTCATTAATAATATCTTTAGGATCTCTACTTCTTTCTCTTCCTCGAGTGTACGGCACTATACAATAAGTGCAGAATTTATCGCATCCATAAGAGATATTTACAAATGCTTTAAAATTAGAATCTCTTTTATTAGGTAGACATTCATGGATATATCCAGAACCACTATTAACATCAATAATTCTTTTATCAGTCTTTAAATGTTCTTCTAATAAATTAGGAAGTTTAACAATATCGTGAGTGCCTAAAATAATATCAACGTGATGGAAGGTTTTAATAATCTCTTTAACTATTACTTCTTCCATCGCCATACATCCAGCGAGAATAATCGTTACATCTTTCTTACTCTTTAATCTTTTTAAATTACCGATTTCTCCTAATACTTTATTCTCTGCATTTTCTCTTACTGCACATGTATTAATAAGAATAATATTCGCATGTTCAATATCTTTACTAGATTTAAATCCTATTTCTTCTAATATTCCTTTATAGATTTCTGAATCACGATAATTAGCCTGGCAACCATGAGTATAAATAAAATAATATTTCTTCTTAGCGTACCATTTTAAATAAGAAGAAATCTTAACTTTCGAATAATCTATAATAGTCGCTTTTCTTTCTCTTGCTTGAATTAAAGAAGGCTTACTATGAACAATTATATTTGCCATCGGTAATATTATAATCAAATTTCGTGTCCTTTTTTTAATAAAAAAAAGGCTTAAATACAATTTTGATGTATTAAGCCTTTTAAATCGATTAATTATTTAGCAGTTTCAGTCGCGCGATATTCACGAATAACGTTAATCTTGATTTCACCAGGATAGGTGACATCACTTTGAATCTTCTCTTTAATCGCTCTTGCTAATTTATAAGCTTCTTCATCGTTAACTTGTTCTGGTACAACCATAACACGAACTTCTCTTCCTGATTGCATTGCAAATGCTTTAGCAACTCCAGGATAAGAAGTACAAATGGTTTCAAGTTGTTCAATACGTTGAACGTAAGTTTCAAGCGTTTCGCTTCTTGCACCAGGACGCGCAGCACTTAATGTATCTGCAGCAGCTACTAAAGTAGCGATAACAAACTTACTTTCTTCATCACCATGGTGAGACGCGATTGAATTAACAACAACATCTGGTTCACCAAATTTCTTGGCTAAGCGTGCACCTAATTCAACGTGAGTACCATCAACTTCATAGTCGATTGCTTTACCAATATCGTGTAATAAACCAGCACGTTTAGCGACAGTTTGATCTAAACCTAATTCCGCTGCCATAATACCAGCGAGATAGGCAACATCCATAGAATGGTCGTAAGCGTTTTGACCATAACTAGTTCTAAACTTTAAACGACCAACATAATCTAATAATTCATTAGCGATATGTGGTAGGCCAAGTTTAAAGGCTGCTTCTTGTCCAGCTTTATGAATTTGTTCATTCATCTCTTCTGCAGCTTTCTTAGCGAATTCTTCAATACGAGATGGTTGAATTCTTCCATCTTTAATTAAGTATTCAAGAGTTCTTCTAGCGATTTCTCTTCTTAAAGGATTAAAGCTAGAAACGGTAATTACTTCTGGGGTGTCATCAATAATTAAATCAACACCTAAAAGTTGCTCAAGGGTTCTAATGTTTCTTCCTTCTCGACCAATGATTCTACCTTTCATCTCATCACTTGGTAATTGAACAGAAGTGACGCTATGCATAGTAATCTCATCTTGAGCGTACTTATTAGTCGCTAGAGCAATAAGATTACGCGCTTTATCAGCTGCACTTTCTTCGGCTTCTTCTTCACGCTTTTTCATATAAGCAGTGATTTCTTGATCCATCTTGTCTTTTACACGAGCAAGAACTTCTTTCTTAGCTTCGCTTTGAGACATCTTAGCGACTTTCTCAAGTTCAACGATAATAGAATCAATTTTAGTTTGAAGTTCCTTTTGCTTTTCTTCATTAGCCTTCACCATTGAATCAAGCTTCTCACTCTTTTGTTCTAAAATCTTTTCTTTCTCGTTAAGATTAACATCACGTCTTTCGATGTTATTCTCTCTTTGATTAAGTTTATTTTCTAATGCAGCAATTTCTTGCTTACGTTCCTTAATCTCTTTGTCGATTTCTTGTTTGGCTTCATATGAAGTCTGTTTCGCTTCGACTTGAGCGGTATGGAGAATCTTTTGACTCTTTTCTTCCGCTTCAGCGATAACTTTTTGCGCTTTCTTTTCCGCATTTAAACCTTTTTTATTGTTTCGAATTATGTATGCGACTAATCCACCAACACCTAAAAAGGCTACAATTGCTAGGACTAAGAAAGCAGTTGCTAAACTATCCATGATAGTCCTCCTAAAAAATATGTACAGTTATATAAGATAAATTAATAAGAATATATAATTATATATTTAGTTAAATAATTTATACGCAATATACGTACTTCATTATTATAAATCAAAAATAATATAATTATTTAATAATTAAAAGAGACCCTATAGGGTCTCTAATAATTAATTTTTTAACTACTTTTACTTAAGTAAGCTTTTAACTTTATTTTTATAATCTTTAATGTGTTCGAAGAAGAATTCCTTCATTTTATTAACCGCAATCATCGGATCTTCTTTTTCCATTCTCTTATCAACACTTAAGAAGGCTTCGTATAATTCTGCAAAGTCAGTAAGAAGATATTCTTGTATCTTCATCTTCTTACCTAACTTAGTAGCGACTTGGAAAGCTTTCATCATTCTAACTCGAATAGGTTCAACGTATTCATAGATGCATTTTTTAAAGTATAAGACATCATCTGGAAGTTGATCAGGTAGCATTAAATAAGTGCATTTAAAGCGACGATCGTTCTTTTTTAAAGTATCAGATAAATAATGATCTAATCTTACTTCTAAATCTCCAATATCAGCAACATAAAGCATTTCAAGATAAGACACTTTATCAGTTGTAGTGCCGGCATCAAGTAATGCGTATTGAATTAATTCATTGAATTCTTTACGCATGTTTTTAAATCCAGTAGACTCAATATCATCATTAATCTTCTTAGATTTATCTTGAAATAATTCTTTTCTCGCTTTTAAAGGAAGAATTTTATAGATGTTAAAAAGTTTAAGACATAATTCATCATAAGCGACTTTGCCTCTTCTAAATATATCTGGTATTTGTTCCATAGTTTTTACCTCTCAGGTTGTATTTTAGCAAAATCAATCATTAAAATTCAAATTTTTCTAAGAAGCACCTTTAGGTGCTTATTTTTAATATTTTAATTTTGTGATATAGTAAATATTAGTTAAATTATGCATAAAGTTTATTACGCAAAAATTACACCTTTAGAGCAAAAAAAACGCTACCAATTTTATTTTAATAATCTACCTTTAGTGAGAAAAGAAAAGGCGAATAACTATCTAAAAAGAATCGATAAAATTAGAAGTGTTGCAGCGTTTTCTCTTTTACTAAAGTTATTAAAAGATAACAAAATCAAATATAAAAATAGTGATTTTAAAATAGATAAAAACGGTAAATTATATTTAAAAGATTCAAATATATTTATTAATATCTCTCATAGTGGTGATTATGTTATCGCTGGTCTATCAAATAATCCAATTGGTGTGGATGTCGAAGACATTAATAGAGAGGCTAAATACCAAGAATTAATTAAATATGTTTTAAATAATGAAGAGACTACTAAATTTAATAAATCTACCAATAAAAGAAAATACTTCTTTGAAATTTGGACTAAAAAAGAAAGCTATCTTAAATGTATTGGAGAAGGATTAAAAGTTGCGATGCCTTCCATCAAAGAAAATAAATTTAAAGATTATTACTTCAAATTATTTTTAATTAATAATCACCAGTTCGCGATTTGTAATAAAGGCGAACCGGTGAAAAATATTAAAGAAATAAAACTATAAGTTATTCTTTTTTATCTTCTTCTTTTTTAGTTTCTTTAAAACGAGTTAGAAGATCATCCACTAACGCAGGATGCTCGTTTAAATATGAGATAGCGGTATCTCTACCTTGACCAATCTTTTCTCCATCAAGTTCATACCAAGATCCGGATTTTTTAATAATACCTTTTTCAATTGCGATATCTAAAACCTCACCTTTACTTGATATACCTAAACCATAAATGATATCGATATTACATGACTTAAATGGTGGCGCGACTTTATTCTTAACAATCTTAACTTTTACAGTGTTACCGATAATGTCGTTACCGTTTTTAATTGCTTCATTTCTTCTAATATCAATACGTACAGAAGCATAGAATTTTAACGCTCTACCACCAGTAGTAGTCTCTGGATTACCATACATTACTCCAACCTTTTCTCTTAGTTGGTTAATGAAGATAACTGTCGTAGATGTTTTATTAAGTACACCGGCTAATTTTCTCATCGCTTTTGACATTAAGCGGGCCTGTAATCCTACTTGATTATCCGCCATTACTCCGTCAAGTTCTGCTTGAGGTACTAAAGCCGCTACTGAATCAACTACAATAATTGATATCTCTCCTGATTGAGCAAGCATTTCAGTAATCTCTAATGCTTCTTCACCACTATCAGGTTGAGATAAGATTAATTCATCAATATCGACTCCTAATTTACTTGCGTATACAGGATCAATAGAGTGCTCAGCATCAACAAATGCTGCCTTACCTCCTTTTTTCTGCGCTTCTGCAATAGCATGAAGTGCTAAAGTAGTCTTACCACTACTTTCTGGTCCATAAATCTCGATAATTCTTCCTTTTGGATAGCCACCCACTCCGAGTGCCTCGTCGAGTAATAAAGAACCAGTCGGGATAGTATCAATATCAATGTTAGGTCTTTCGCCTAAACGCATGACACTGCCTTTCCCATAAATCTTCTCAATGTTCTTAATTGCGTTAAGAAGATTTACATTTTTTTCTTCTTTTGACATAAAAAGTCCTCCTATTACTCTATTAGAAAAACCTTACTTAATTTTTTGATAAATTAGGTCAATTGCGTCACTCACAACCGCCCTTCTTATTCGATTACGACTGCCTTTGTAGACTTTTGTGAAATTTTTTTCAAAAGTCTCGTTTGGTTTACATAATATGGCTATATGAACTCTTCCTACTTCGGCCCCTCCTGGTTCTGCTGTAGGACCAGCGTTACCAGTAAAAGATATAACAATATCACTTTTTAGTTTTTTTATACCTTCTTTAGCCATTAAAGAGGCGACTTGTTTACTTACTACACCGTATTTATCAATTATTTCTTTTTTAATGCCTAATAAGGATGTTTTAAGAGAGGATTGATAAGTAACAAGTCCTCCTCTAACTACTTTACTAGCACCTGGAACACTCGCTAATGTAGCAATAAATAAACCAGCGGTAAGAGATTCAACACTACCAATAGTTAATTTCTTTTTATTTAGAAGAGTGACGAGATCTTTTGCTGTCATTTTTAAATACTCCTCTATTTTGAACAACGTATATAATTCCAGAAATTAATGATAACAATGTAGTGATATAGACAAAGAAAGAGACGATTCTTAATTGATGAATCCAAGATTGATCAAAATAAGTAAATGGCCAACCATTAAGAAGCACTAAAGGAATAGTAATCATTTGAGCTACGGTTTTAGCCTTACCAAATATGTTCGCTGCTATAACAATATTCTTTTTAGCAGCAATAAAGCGTAGACAATCAACAACAATATCACGAGCGACCATAATAATTACACAGAATACCGGGATTTTAAATTGACCCGCACCACTAAAATTACTGACACATAAATAGATTAATAAAGAGTTAACTAATAATTTATCAGCGACTGGATCTAGAAACTTTCCTAAATCAGTAACTTGATTATTTTTACGTGCTAAATATCCATCTAATGCATCAGTAGATGCTGCAATAATAAAAACAATACATACCGCTAAATATACAACATTAATACCACTATGACCGATAGTTTGATGGAATATAGCTTCTAAATGAGAACCTGTTGCACAGATAATTTCAATCGTAGCTAAACCTAATAGCATTAACGCAATTAAGATAATCCTAGATACAGTAATTTTTGTAGGTGTATTCATAACTAAAAAATATTATATATTAATATTTTATTATTTATAAATAATTAATAAAAATTATTATTAAATTAGTTAACCTATTTATTTGTGTATGTTATAGGTTAACTTGAATAGATTTAATGTAATTTAAACGAGATAAAATAAAGGAAACAACTAATTTATTATCCCTTTTAATTGGAATATTTTTTAAAATAACGTTGATATCCTTTTCTTTTAAATTTGGTAAATTAATTTGCTTAAATAATTTGATAGTTTCCTCACTAGACTTAACAAAATCTAGAAGGATTTTAATTAGTTGATCTTTTTTAATATCATTTTTCAATTCTTTGTTATAGGAGAGTAACGCCATATTATCATCAAAATTTGGAGCAAGAGAAATAATCTTGCCACTTTTTTTATCTCTTAATAATCCATAATTTTGATTATGACGATCTACATTGTATACAATTGCGTCAAATATTAATAAAGCAATATATGATTTAGCGATTTCTTTATCAATATTAAATAATTTATTAAAGACAAATAAATATGATTCATTTTCTCCGCATATAGAATACATGGGTTCAAAGTTATATTTATCAGCAAAATTCTTAGTTCGAATATATCCATTATCGTATTGATAAATAGCAGAAGGTATATTAATTAATTTAGCGAATCCTGCACTAAATAATTCTGAATATATATTATCTTCACTTCCTGCTTTAAATAACCACCACTCATTATTAATAATCTTCCAGCATTTTTCAAAACTTCCAATGGAAGTAATTTCAGGAGAAGGGGATCCTAAAGCTCTAAGTTGAGGGATTTGCCCTTTTAATGCTAAATCAGCGAATGCGTCACTATTAAATGAAACATCTTTATATTTTAATTTGCTTCCTAGAGGTTTAAACCAATAATTATCTGTAATAGTCGCACCGTGAGCATATAAAGAAATAATTGATTCTTTATTTTGAATATTTAAAAACTTTAATAATATTCTTGCGTTAGGGCGAGTTAAATCAATTGTTCTACTTCTAAAATATTCTTCTATATTTTTAGTTCTAACAATATATAAAGGAGCCTTCTTCTCATTAAGATACACTAAATTTCCGTTATTATATTTTGCTACTATTTCATCAGACATCATTATGTATCCTGATAAAGATAGTGATCTATTAGATAAACGAAAATTATTATTTCTTCTATAATTTCTTAATTCTTTTTCTATTCTCTTTCTTTCGTTAATATTATTTTTAAATTCTTCTACTTTATTACTTGGAATATAGTGAGAAACTATCTTCCCATTTTCTAAATATTGGTGATAAAAATATATCTTTCCCTTAATTTTTTTCTTAGAAAGATATCCTTTAGGAAGTGTATTTAGTCTTGTAATTAAATCACTAATATTCTTCATAGAAAAGATTATAAATTAGTTAACCTATTTTTTCAACTATGTTTATAGGTTAACAACAAAAAAATCTACCCTAAATGGATAGATTCATATGGTCTTCAATCCGATAAGCCATGTTCTGTCGAGGGTGACAATTTATCTAAGCATTCGCTTGCTCGTTTTGCTTCAATTTGCTTAACGAACTTCCCTTACCAATATTTAGGTTTCTCGCTTGCGGGGTTTACCAACGTTTCACTCTGCTAATTACTTAGCAGCTCGTCTCTGTGGCACTTTAAGGAACTTATTATCCTTTAGGGATGCGGTTCCGCCGTTATACACCACTATACCTAGCGTTATTTTTT
>JAZLFE010000061.1:0-2494 GCA_045615605.1 Bacilli bacterium
AGATTCAACTAGAAAGAGAAAGACAAAGAGTATTAAAAGAACAAAGAGAAGCGCTTAAATACGATTATATTAAAGCAAAAGAAGAAGTATTAGCGGAGAAGGCTGCTAAAGATGAAGCCGCTAATGAAGAACAAAGACTTCTTAAAGAACAACTTCACGCTAAAGATTTATCTGATGCTTTAATTAAGAAACAAAATAAAGCCGAACTTAAAGCGCAGAAACTCTTAATGAAGAAACAAGAAAAAGAACGTATTAAAGTACTTAAAGCGGAAGAGAAAAAACTTAAGGAACTTGAAAAAGAAGAATTACGTGCAATTAAGATTGCTAAACGTAAAGAGACTAAAGAAAAGAGGGCTATTGATAAAAAGCGCAATCATGAAGAGCGTCTTAGAAATAAAGCTAATCGCGCTAAACGTTTAGCGAAATTAAAGGTGCAAAGAGAATACGAAGCTCGTCGTCTTAAAGCTCTTAAAGCAAGAGAAGAGCGTCAACGTAAAATCCGTCTTGCGAAAGAAAAACGTATTCAAGAGAGGATTAACGAAATGGAAGCTAACGGTATTTATCGTACTGTTTACCATTTAGTAAAAAGACCTAATAACCGTAAATATGAATTATTACAAATGGGTCAAAATAAACCTATTAAGCAATTTATTAAATATTCTTCTGCGCTTAAATATATTAAGCGTTTAGACGCAAGAAGCCTTAACGCTATGATATATATTCACGATAAGCACAATCGTGTAACTCTTTATAAGAGAAAAGAGAAATAATTATATTAAACGGGGTAATTAAATACCTCGTTTTCTTATTAAATTTATATAATAATTAATTTATTGTCGAAAATGTAACGAATTATCCCTAAATTTCTTTCACTTGAAGTTTTTTTTTTCATTACTTTATAGTAAAGACATAGATATAAGGAGAAATTTATGAAGAAAAATTTCTTATTTGTTGTACCTTTAATCGCAATGTCTTTTGCTACTAGTTTTGGTGTGAAACCTAGTAATGTTAAAGTGGATAATTTAGATAATAATATCTGTAAATCAAATACAAATAAAAATGATGATGAAGAATTAATTTGGGAAAACGATAATCTAATCGATCCTGGATGGTGGGGACCATATCGTTTTGGTACAGACGATACTTATGAGTCAAAATATATAATTCCTGAAAACCATTGGGAAAGATTAAAAACAGAAACGTTTTATTTAGACTTTAATTCTGACGGTAATTTTACATTTCGTCTCTGCACATATTGGGGAAATGCTGATCAGTATTATTATCCTGGTGATCCAAAAATAATTCATAATGCTGGTGATTCTTGGACTTTTGAAATAAATTTGGTTGGGACCGACTTGGCTGAGTTAATGGACGCTCAAGACTTCTTTCTTACTGGGAGCGGATATATACCTTTAAAATTGTATTTTTTAAATCCTATTCCTTCTTACACAGTTACATTTGATTTAAATGGCGGTCAAGGCACCGCTCCTGATAAAGAAACTGTTGAAGAAGGTGGATATGCTACAAAACCCGAAACCGATCCTACCCACGCTCCTGATGAAGAACATACTTATACTTTTAAGTATTGGTCAGATAGTCAAACTGGTGAAGCACCTTTTGTTTTTGAAAGTACTCCTATAACCGATGACATAACTTTATATGCTATTTGGGAACCACATGATATAAATAAATATACTGTTACTTTTGATACGATGGGATATGGTAAACCTATTGAACCACAAATTATTAAAGAAGATGGATTAGTAAGTGAACCAGAAGCTCCTTCTGCATTTGCACTTAAATTTGATGCTTGGTATAAAGAAAAGGAATACATGAATAAGTGGGATTTTAGTACAGATACTATCAAAGCTGATACAACTTTATATGCAAAATGGATAGATGAGGTTGAGGAAATTAAAGTTACTTCAACTCCTGAAAAAACAGATTATGTTATTGGAGAAGACTTAAACTTAAAAGGATTAAAAATCCAAGTTAAAAACAAAGAAGGAATAACTGAAACTATTGATGTCACTAATGATATGATTAGTGGATTCGATAAAAATAAAGTTGGTGAACAAACTATCACTATTACTTATGGTGATCAAACTACTACATTTACTATTGTAGTTGCTTCTAATGCACTACCTCCAGTAGTGATAATTGGAATTATTATTGATAGCTTTGCGGCTTTAGTTATTATCATTTATTTCTTAATCTGCTTATATAATCACAGCAAAAATAAACTAAGTAAAAAGAGTTAATAATTTAATATAATTTTAACTTTATATAAAGTTATAAACGAGGTAGTCAAATACCTCGTTTTTTTATAATATAAAAAAATTAAGCAAATTCTAAATTATTATACTATAATAGTAGCGCTTAAAAAATGGAGGACATATTTAATGTCAGTAAAAATTGCTATTAACGGATTTGGTAGAATTGGCCGTTTAGCGTTCCGTCAAATGTTTGGTGCGGAAGGCTATGAAGTCGTTGC
>JAZLFE010000062.1:0-1023 GCA_045615605.1 Bacilli bacterium
TAGAGAACTTGAATATCATAATACTCGTTCGTTCACCAATATCCTTATCGCGCCTGCATCATATAAAGATAAGATTAAGGGCAAAGTATCTATTAAGGATTTAGCGAATTATCCATTTATTTTCCTTAACAAAAAGATGCAATTTAGAACCCATGTTGATAAATATTTAGCTTCTAATGGTGTTCATATTGATCCAGCTTATGAAACTGATAGTAGCGGTATGCTTATTCCGTTTGTAGTAAGTGGATGTGGATTAACATTTGTTCCAGAAAAATCAGCAGACCGCGAGATTAAAGAAGGAAAATGCTTCAAGATAGATTTAATAGAAGAAATGCCACTTCGCTATATTTCATTCATTATCAAGAAGAGCAAACACTACTCACTTGTTGTAAAAGAATTAAAGCAATTTGTTCTTAAACATATTAAAAAATAAAATCGGAGCGAATCCGATTTTTATTTACAAATAACCCTATGAAAGTAGCGTGTTAATTATAATTTTTATCTATTTAATATTAATATTTTTATGTTTTAACTTCTTTAGGTTATGTATATTATGAAAATATGAAACTTATAAAGATTAACGATCACGACTTGGCTCAATCATTCTGGATTCTCGTATTAATCATCTTATCAGGAGGATTACAAGACTCATATTCTTACTTCTTTAGGGGAGGAGTTTTTGCGAACGCTCAAACAGGTAACGTTATCTTAATGAGTGTTAACCTTTTTGAAGGTAACTTCTCAATAGCGGTTACATATCTTTTACCAATCATTGCATTCGTGTTAGGAATCATTGTTGCGAAAACCGTTAAGCACTTCCTAGAAGATAAAAAGTTTTATTGGAAACAATGTATCTTATTAATTGAGGCTGCTTTACTTCTTGGTGTTTGCTTTATTCCAGAGAAGTTAAACTGGCTCGCTAACGCATTAGTATCATTTTCATGCGCTATGCAAGTAATTACATTTGATAAGATTTATGGTAATAACTTCGCTACCACAATGTGTGTTGGTAATTTAGTTAAG
>JAZLFE010000063.1:0-1963 GCA_045615605.1 Bacilli bacterium
CTTATTAATCTTTTTACTTATTAATTTATTTCTTAATTTATAAGAAGTATAAGCGTATTTATTAATTAATTTAATCGCATAATTTAAGTCATTAGAATATGCGTTATATTTAATAACTTTATCTAAATTTTCTTTAGATAATATCTTATTAACGTATAAGTTAAATTCCGTATAAGTATTAGGGGTTATTTCTAATTTATCATCGTTAAAATAGATAATAATTTTATTCTTAAAAGGCTTAACGTTAGTAATCTTCTTATTCATATAAATAAACCTTATTTAATATTGAAGTCTCTCCACTTAATATCTTCTTTACGATATAAGTGTTTCTTTTTAGTCTTTGAAGGAACAATATCTTCATCGATATTAAACGGTGATTGATCAATAATATCAGTATCGTCTAATTGGTATTGAACCTTATTATCTTCTTTCTCTTTTCTTCCTTTTATCGTTAAGGCTTCTTTTAATTTCTTTTGTAACTCCTTTCGGGACATTTGAGATGTTTTATATAAAGTATCACTACTTTGTTTTCTTTCTTCATAAGTTTCAAACTGCATAGTAACAAAAGTCTTACGATCAACGTTTAAAGTTTCTTCTTTCGGTGATGCTTTATATAAAACAGTTACTATGCCCGCTAAAAGGACAGTGATGTAATAGGTTGAAGAACGCCAAATAAGAAGAACACTAGATGTATAACTTAACGTATTAGAATAAAAATTATCAAATAAAGAGGAGAAGAATAATTCGCTAACACCAGCGCCACCAGGGATTGGGAATAAGCCAGTAATCATTTGATGATATCCGCTCATAAAGCAAGCATCAAAGAATGATTTAACGGTTGGTCCCCCAATGCTACTAGTGTCATAAGCTTTAAGTGCCATACCAGCAAACCAAGGAATAGAGAATTTACAAATTAATCCAATTAATAATAGAGTAATGATTAATAAGGTAACGCGAACGTTACTTAATAACCTTCTTAATTCAATTTTAAAGTTCTCGACTTGAATACGAAGAGATTCACGAGTTTGATCTGGATGCTTTAAGATATGTAATCTCGCTAATAGACCAACTCCATAATGCATAATAAAATTATGCATACGATGAGAGTAACTCATTAATAATAAAATTAATATCGCAGATAAATTAAAGACAAAACCAATAATCGTTAAAGGCGCTAAAGGAAGAGTAAAGGTCCAAGAACCGATTTTTCCTGATATCCACATGGTAGTCATTAAATCAGCTTTAAAGATAACAGTAATTACATCGAATATTATCAATGCAAAATGATAAAGAATGAAGTACATGACAAGTAGACTAGCGGCATTGCTTATTTGAGTCCCTTGTTTCTTTAAAGTATAAGCCTGCATTACTTGTCCACCTTTTGCGGAAGGAGTAATGCCGCTATAGAAAGTACCAATCATACTTACTGCAATACCTTGATGGAGATGATACTTGCGCGTATATAGGCGCATAAATATAGTAATAACTAATCCATCAATGATGATGGAAAATAGCATAATAGCAATAATCGCTCCAATCCAATTGATATCAGCGTTAGCAAATGCTTTAGCGATATCTTTAGAATGTCCTTTAAGAGTTAAAAAGAGTGATAAAGATGTTGCAACTAAAACAAGTACGATATAAATCGCATAACGACGAATTGCGCTTTTTTTCTTAGGAGTAGGCGCGTTATTTTTAATTGTCTCTTTGTCCACGATTAAAAGTTTAGCACAATAAAATTTACTTTGGTGACACCAAATTATTTACTTACAGTAATTTTTACAATTTCAGGGTTACAATTCACTCTAATAGGTATCATTGCACTATATCCTAGACCACGAGATACTACTAAATTAGTATCCCCTAAAGTATATCTACCTTCTAAGAATCTAGGATCTTCTAGACCAATAGAGGAAGGTATCCAATTACCTATTTTAATTTGCCCACCATGAGTGTGACCACT
>JAZLFE010000064.1:0-18796 GCA_045615605.1 Bacilli bacterium
TCTTATTAAATTATATATTAACGAAAATAATAACAATAAAATATTACTCGTATTAATTAATAAAAATGTATAGGGCATAATGACTTTTGAATAAAGAATAAATATTAATAAAACTCCAGTAAAGATGAGAAATGAAGAGATAATAATATTTATCATATTTTTACTTAAAATAATATTAATAAAAATATTTATAGTAATGAATAAAGCAACAAACATAAATAAATAGCTAGTCTCAATATTAAAGAAGGCGAAAGGAATAACTAATAAGGAAAAAGCTAAACCAATGATTTTAATGATTCCTAAATCTTGTTTGTTTTCTTCTTTATTAAATTTGCTTAATTCGTTATGTAAGACTATATAAGATAAAAGCATTTCCGCTAAAGAAAGTAGATAAATAAAAGAAGGGACAATAACATAAGAATATTGTTTATCTTTTAATTTAAATAATTCTAAGAAGGTATTAATAATATCAGTAGAGTAGACTAGTTTAATTATTGGTATTGCTAGATACGTTAGACCTAGTTGGACAATAGAAGTAAATAATAATGAATAGACGGCATTAAGTTTTAATTTAAAACATAGTCCAAATAGGAATCCAGTGAATAAACTTGGTATTAAATAAAAGATAGTAAATTCAAAGTGCATGAAGGTAGTAGCAAATGAAACTAATATTGTTGCTAATGCATAGATTGGATAATATTTCCATTTGCAGACTATCGCAATAACAGCAGAGAAAAATGGTAAGAAAATCATTACAAAGATTCCGATGATCGGAAAGAACGCACCTAATGTTGATAATAAAACATTTATGGCGGCGATTATCCCCATAAAGGCCATATTTCGTAATAAAGTTTCTCTTTCTTTAAACATCCATATTAATTATAGATATTTATTTTTAATTATAGTAATTAGATATTAAAATAATGGTTCTGATTCATCATCAATAAAATTGTAATTTTTAACCATAAAATTTTTAATTATCGTTATATGATTAATTTTATTTTCATCATTTAAATCAAAAGTGAATAAGTATTCAGTCCCTCCTTTACAGGCGACATATAAACCATATTTATTTTCTTCTTGAGGGATACATGCAAGAGAGAATATTTGTTTACCATTTTTTTTATCTATGTAATTAACGGGAATTGGTTTCATTTGATTACCAATAAATCTTATTCTTTTAGCTATATATTTACTTCCGAGTATAACTGAACAATATTCTATTAATATGTCAACGCAATCTTCATAAGTATTAAATTTAATTTTTTCATGCCTTATTTCTAAAGAAATATTTTCTTTAGATATATATTTATCCAAAAATAAATTAAAATTCATTTCTTGTTTATCATTTGATATAGCTAATTTAAAATCCTTAATTATATCAGTGGATATACTGCCGTATTCAACCTTGGCTTGAAAATCTTTCGCAGCCTTTTCAATCATCTTAAAATATGGTTCTTCATCTATATTTACGATTATTTTAAAAGATAATATTTCGTGTGTTCTTGTATTCGCTGGTTCCTTTTTATATATATGGAAATGAAATACTTCCATAATTGCTTCGATTAACTGTTTATTAATTTCATTAAATTCTTGTCCACCTTGAATAACACTTTGGTAGATTAATTCTTTAAGAATTTCTGTATCATTATGATTATTCTTAGATCGAACAAGACAATAATCTCCAAACGGTAATTGGTAATAGTTATTACTTTTTAATTCTTCTAGTTTAATCATATTTCCTTCTCCTTTTTCTACCACCTTATTGTACGCTTTTCCTACATGCGCAACGCCTAGGAGAAAATAGGTTTAACTATGTTATTTATTGTGAATATTTTCTTGACTTTCAAGCTTCAAAAGTCACGCAACAAGTATGTGTTATGCATCTATATTGCGTAGCCGCGCTTAAAATATAAAATAAAGATAGCACAGCGTGCGCGTATGAAAAAAACTATAAAAGAAGCGTTTTAGTGTTAGCTCTGTTGTATTCTTTTGTTTGTAGCTCATCAAAATCCTGGATGTTGAGTTTGTTCTTTAAAACACCGTTGCTATAAAGATAATCTTCCCAGGATTTATTTTGCATAATGTTGATCGAGAAGTTTGTTAGCTTCTTCCTCGGTAATATCATGATTTGCTAATCTTGTTAAAATTTGCTTAGTATAGCCATCATCTTTAAAACCCTCGTGTTCCGCCGAACCGATGGTTCCGTCTATAAATTTTTCTTTAGTTTCTTTGTCCATATTTTTAACTCCTTATATCTATAATAATTACTTGTAATCATTAAAATATGCAATTAGTATAGTTTGCTATATTGCTATATTTCTATATTCACTCAATTTCGAATTCTTTCTCGTTTTCTTCAACTTCGGGTTCATCTTTATTTAAAGATTCATTTAATGGTTTAAAACATTCCTTGATTAAGAACGTTTTCAAATTATTGTTTTTATTTTCATAATAATCCAAAAGATGATTTTTAAAGGCTTTATCCTTGCGCTCGGAAATCTCTAAAAGACCTTTGCCGTTTTTTATTAGATACATATTAGAAAAAATTAAAGCGGTTCGTTTATTCCCGTCAGGAAATCCTTGCGACTTACAAACGAATTCGAATAAATCAACCGCATTATCCAAGACTGATTGTTTTTTATTATTCATAATTTTTGTTAATTTAGCTACATATTCTTCTTTCTTAGGAATCGGGGGCTGATAATTAGTGCCGCCAATAGTAGCAAGAGCGGTTCTAAGTTGATCACCGTATGATACTAAATTATCATTAATAAATCCCGCTACCGAACAAATGGAATAAAAAGTTAAATCCCTTTTATATGTATCTTCATCAAGCGCGTATTGCCATGCTCTTTTTAAATTCAATAATTTTTGAACATCGATTGATTTTAGATTTTTAACAACTCCGTTTTCAAGAACTTCTTTAGTCTCTAAAAACGTTGCAGCAATACCTTCAACTACCGATTGACCATATATAATATTGTCAAGGTTTCCACGTGCGAATTGAATATTTAAGCGAGTGCTAGGTGTGATATTTTTATCCGATATCCCATGCTTTGCTAAGATGTTGTTAACAACTCTTAAGTCGCTTCTAAGTTTTTTAACCGTAGAGGCAAGATCTTTTAAATTATTAAATAATTCATCGGTATAAACACCTGCATACGTCGAAGAGAGTGTGTCATATTCTTTATAACGAAGGTAAATGTATTTTTTGCCTCGTAAGACTTTGACTTCAGGGTAGCCTTTAAAATTAGCTTCCTTTAATTCATTTTCTAAGGAAGTCTTTTTCTTTTGGAGTCTTTCTAATTCACTATCATTCATAGTCATTATCCTTTTGATAGGGTGATATTTTAACACACAATTAAAACTTTTTCACCCTATTTTTATAAAACCTTATCAATCGCTTCGATGATTAAATCTTGAACACTTGTTTTAGTTCCTTTAAGTTCTAAATCAAGCTTCTTCTTTTTAAGCTTTGCTAATTGTTTTTTTTGGAAGACGCAAGCAAACTTTAACCATCGCGCCTGAATCGGCGGTGCTACTTTTCTTATTTTTTAATATTGCTTGAGTCGCGATCGAAGTCGTTTCTTCGCTCATTTGTTTTTTTAGAAAATCTTTCTTTGTCCATTTTTTAACTATTTATATAGTAGGGGGAATAATGTATGTTACTCTCCTCTTGGGGCTTCTATGACTTTGTAGTATTAAAAGGAGGCTTGGAAGGTCAATTGAATAAATTGATTATTCTTCTATTGGTAGTTTATTTGCTTATAGATAAATTAAGCGGCAAATAAATGAAAGGCTAGTGCCGAAACACTAGCTAATCCCTTTTACATTATACTACAAGGGGCGAAAGGCCCCAACCCATTTTTTATTAGATGCGTAATTTTAGTAAATTTAAGTAATTTTAAATTAATTACTAAAATCTATATTTATATATAAATATAAAAAAATTAGCGAAAATTTAATGCATATTTTTAACTATTTATATAGTAGGGGGATTTATGCCCTCAAAGGAGGATATTATGAAAGGAAAAGTTCTGTTACTTTTTATTCCATTATTATTTTCGTGTTCAAATGATAATAATGAAGAAGACCAACCAAGTATTAAACACCATAGCTATGAAGAGATAAGCGACAAAATGATTGGTTGGGATGAAGTTTTTAAAAAAGGAGATAATTATTGCGTTTATTTTTTCTCAATGACTTGTAAGTATTGTGATTCTATTAAAGATGAAGTTATTGATGTAGCTTTAACGCATAAAACATCTATTTATTTCTGTAACGATTCTCATATAGTTACTGATCGATATTTAGATGTAGAGAGCACTATCGGGATAACAGATATAAACGATTTTTGCATTAAAGGATTTCCATCCATTATTAAGATAAATTTGCAAGCAGTAAGCGAACATTGTCCTGGAAAAAGTGCAACACTGAATTTTGTTAGAACTCTGCCCTAATTTAAGTAAATTATATGTTATAATTTTACTTAATGAACTTCGAAAAATTGCTTAACAAAGAACAATTAGAAGCAGTTTCTTCTACTTCTCGATACACTCGTATTGTCGCTGGAGCGGGAAGTGGGAAAACACGTGTTTTAACATACCGTATTGCCTACTTAATTAGTGAACGCAAAGTAGATCCTAATGAAATACTAGCAATCGCATTTACTAATAAAGTTGCTAACGAAATGAAAGATCGAGTAGTAAATATGCTTCCTGATGTAGCGCAGTTTTTAAATGTCTCTACTTTTCATTCTTTTGGAGCGAGATTTTTAAGAAACGAAATATCTCATTTAGGGATATCTCCATCATTTACTATATTTGATGATGAAGACACAGATAGATTAATTAGAGACATATGCGTCGCTAGAGGATATACAAGAAAAGATGATATTGTTACTCAGGCTATTAATTATATCTACTCTAATAAATGTAAAGGTCACTATCCTAAGGATGTTAAATTGACTCATTATTACAATGAAGAAGAATGCTTAGAAATATTTAAAGAATACGAAAAAAGAAAGCAAGACATGATTGCTTTAGATTTTGATGATCTATTACTTTTACCAATCATTATTTTAGAAAACTTCCCAGAAGTAAGAAGTAAATGGCAAAATAAAATTCACTATATTTTAATTGATGAATTTCAAGACACTAATGATGTTCAATTTAAATTAGTAAAGCTATTAATTAACCAAGATAGTGAAGTATATGTAGTAGGGGATCCTGACCAAACGATTTATACTTGGAGAGGCGCGAATCAAAAGATTATTTTAGATTTTGAAAAAGTTTTTAGTGGTGCTAAAACCATTATCTTAAATCGTAATTATCGTTCTACTAAAACTATCCTTGATGCTGCAAATAAATTAATCGCTAATAATAAAAAAAGAGTACCTAAGGATTTATACACTAACAATATTTTCGGCGATAAGATTGAATTATTTAAAGGCGCTACTAAAGATATTGAAGCAGAACATATAGTGTCAATAATTAAAAAATTAGAGAGCGCTAATTTAATAACTTCTCTACGTGAAGTAGCGATTTTATATCGAAGTAGCTATCTTACTCTTCCTTTAGAAAAAGCTTTAATTAAAAACCGTTTAGTATACCGAGTATTTGGTGGAGTACGTTTCTATCAAAGAAAAGAAATTAAAGACGCATTAGCGTATTTCCGTCTTATCTCTAATCCTAAAGATGATGTATCTTTTGATCGCATTATTAATGTCCCTAAACGTAAAATTGGAGAGAAAAGTATTGAAATATTAAAGAAAGAAAGCTCTTCCAATAATTTATCAATGTATGAATATATTAAATATTTAGATCGCTATAGCACTGAATTATCATCTTCGGTCGTATTAGCATTAACAATCTTAGTTAATAAGATGGAAGATATTAGATCTAGACTCACTGATGATGGAGAACTTCATTCTAAATTATTAAATGATTTTTTAATTGATATTGGTTATATCGCTTATCTAGATTTAGATGATAACGCTGAAGAAAGAAAGGGAAATATTAATGCTTTATTTCAAGATATGACTGACTTTATTAAAAAGAATCCAGATGAAGGATATAAAGAGTGGTTAGAGAACTGTACTTTAGCAACCTCACAAGATGAAATGAAAGACGATGATTATGTATCTTTAATGACTGTTCACACTGCAAAAGGATTAGAGTTTAATTATGTCTTTGTGATGGGATTAGAAGATTCTATCTTTCCAAATAAACGCGCTCTTAATGAAGATGGACGCGATGGGTTAGAAGAAGAAAGACGTTTATGTTATGTCGCCTTTACTCGTGCGAAAAAGAAATTATATTTAACGATGAATAACGGCTATTCGTTTACTAACGAAGGTAATCCAATTGAATCTAGATTTATTCACGAAGCAGGTCTTAAGATGCCTACTGATCCAACCTTCTCTAATCGTAATGGATATCCTAGAATTAGAAATTTCTCTACGGAAAAGGGATTTTATTCTGATATTCCAGAACAAGAATTTAACTATAACCCGGTGATTCAAGAAGAAGTAGTCACTAATGGAATAACGGATTGGAAAGTTGGAGATAAAGTTCAACATGATAAATTTGGCTATGGAGTAGTTGAAAAAGTTGTAGATGCAAACGAAATTGTGATTAATTTCTATTCGCATGGTTTGAAAAGAATGGTTGCAACTCATAAAATGATAAAGAGAGTCAATACGCTTAAGGAGATGAATTAATGGAAGACTTAAAAAAACGAGTCGAAGAGATTACTGCTCTACTAGAAAAATATAATTACGAATATTATGTTAAAGATAACCCAACCGTAAGTGATGCAGAATACGATAATTTAATGGACGAATTAATCCATATTGAGACTAATCATCCAGAACTTAAATCTCCTTTTTCTCCTACCCAAAGAGTAGGTGGTCAAGTATTAACTAATTTTGAAAAAGTAAAACATAAAAGACTAATGCTTTCTTTAGCGGATGTCTTTAATGAAGATGAAGTTAGAGACTTTGATAGAAAAGTAAGAGAAGCATTAGGAATATCGCAAGTAGATTATATGGCGGAAATGAAGATTGATGGTCTTGCGATGTCATTAGATTATGTTGATGGACAATTAAATTACGCTGCTACTCGTGGCGATGGTAATATTGGTGAAAATGTTACTACTAATGTTATCACCGTTAAATCAATTCCTACTCGTATTAAAGTAGATAAACCATTTGAGGTTCGTGGTGAAATATTTATGCCTAAAAAGAGTTTAGAAAAACTAAACGCAGAAAGGACTATAAGTAAAGAACCATTATTTGCTAATGCGCGTAATGCTGCAGCCGGATCAATCCGTCAATTAGATAGTAAAATTGCGGCATCTCGTGGACTTGAAGGATATTGGTATTACTTTGTTAACGCTACTGATTTTGGTATTACTAAACATAGTGACTCTCTTAATTTTATTGAACAATTAGGATTTAAAACTAACCATGAAAGAAGAATCTGTCATGGTATAGAAGAAGTTATTAATTATATAAATGAATATGCACAAAAAAGACCAAGTCTATCTTATGATATTGATGGCATAGTAATTAAAGTCGATGAATTCAAATATTATGAAAAATTAGGCTATACCGCAAAAACCCCCAAGTGGGCAATCGCCTATAAATTTCCTCCTGAAGAAGTTGTTACTAAATTAAGAGATATTGTATATACCGTAGGAAGAACCGGCAAAATTACTCCTAATGCAGTTTTAGATCCAGTCCGCGTTGCAGGTTCTACTGTAAGACGCGCTACTTTACATAATGAAGATTTTGTTATAGAAAAAGGATTAAAAATTGGAGACACAATAGTAATACGAAAAGCGGGAGATATTATTCCTGAAGTAGTTAGAGTTATTAAAGAGAGAAGAACGGGTGAAGAAAAAGAATATCAAATGATTAATAAGTGCCCAATTTGTGGTCACGAATTATCTAAAATTGATGCGATGCATTATTGCACTAATCCATTATGCGATGCGAGAAATATCGAATCTTTAATTCATTTCTCTAGTCGAGATGCAATGGAAATCGATGGTATGGGACCAGCGGTAGTAGAAGAATTCTTTAACCTTGGATTCTTACGTAATATTCCAGATATTTATAAATTAAAATCGCATGAACAAGAAATTCTTGATTTAGAAGGTTGGTCACATAAATCATTCGAGAATTTAACTAATGCGATAGAAAAATCTAAAAATAATTCATTAGAGAAATTACTTACTGGTTTAGGAATTAACGAAATTGGTAGTAAGATGGCGCGTACTTTAGCAAAACGTTATCCAGATTTAGAAATTTGGAAGAATTTAACTATGGATGAATTATTATCTTTAAATGATGTTGGACCTGTTATGGCGCAATCAATTTATGATTATTTCCATAATGAGCACGTTGTTAAAATGCTTGATGAATTAAAAGCGTTAGGAATTAACTTTAAATATTTAGGTCCACAAATTAATATGAATTCTCCATTCGCGAATAAAACAATTGTATTAACAGGAACATTATCTAAGTACGGTAGAAAAGAAGCTACTGTGTTATTAGAGAACTTAGGCGCTAAAGTAACTGGATCAGTATCAAAAGCTACTGATATAGTTATCGCTGGAGTAGAAGCAGGAAGTAAATTAGATAAAGCAAATAAGCTAGGAATTAAAGTAATGAATGAAGAAGAATTCATTGCGTTAATTGAAAAGAAATAATTTATTATAAAATCGTTAAAAATATTAAATATTTAGTTATAATATTTAATTGGGCTATGAAAAGCGTTGATTTAGAAAAACTCAAAATTGCGGCGAACCGCCTATACTTTGATATGTCAGAGCAAGAGTATCAAACTCTTTTAAACGAGTTCAAAACAGTAGTAAGGCAAATGGATTTAATCGCAAGTGATAAATCGATTGATGAATATACTCCAATGATTTATCCATTTACTTGTGAAATTAATGAACTTCGTGAAGATATACCTGCTGCTCCTACAACTCGTGATGAGATATTAAAAAACGCTAAAAATAAATTAGCGGGTCAAATTAAAGTGAAGAAGGTAAACGGATGAATTATTTAGATTTAACTATTAAAGAAATTCACGATGCCTTAGTGAATAAAAAAGTTACTCCATTAGATTTAGTAATGGAGGCAATTAAACGCGCTAAAGAAGATAAGTGCAATGCATTTGAATATCTTAACGAAGAGAATGCTATTAAAATGGCTAAAGAATTAAATGAACCTGAAATCGATAATTTACTTTGGGGCATTCCTTTTGCGATTAAAGATAATATCTCTACAAAAGGGATTCCTACTACCGCCTCTAGTGATATCTTAAAAGATTATGTTCCAATTTATAATGCAACTATTATTGATAAATTAATTGCTAAAAAGGCTATCCCGCTTGCAAAGGTTACTCTTGATGAACTTGCAATGGGCGGAACTGGAGCGACTGGACATCTAGGTAGAACAACTAATCCTTATGACATTAAAGGAGAACATCAAATCGGTGGTTCTTCTTGTGGATCTGCTGCAGTGGTCGCTAGTGGTATTGTTCCTTTCGCATTAGGTAGTGATACCGGTGATTCAATTCGTAAACCCGCAAGCTATGCTGGTTTAGTAGGATTAAAACCAACCTGGGGTAGAATATCTCGTTTTGGTCTATTCCCATTTACTCCTAGTTTAGATTCATTAGGGTTCTTTACTAGAAGCGTTGAAGATTCTGCAATTATTCTTAATGCTGTCGCAGGATACGATAAACTTGATTTCACATCTAGCAAAGTTAAAGTAGACAATTATTTGGAAGATTTAAATAAACCTTTAAAAGGAATTAAAATCGCAGTGATTAAAGAGATACTTGATAGCGTTAGTGACACTAATATAAAAAATAAATTTAACGAGACTCTTAAGTTATATCAAGATAGCGGTGCAACTATTAATTACGTTAATGTTGATCATAAACTTTTACAAACCCTTTTCCCAACTTATTACATTATTTCCTGCGCAGAAGCTACAAGTAATAATGCAAATTTAGATGGAGTTAAATTTGGATTAAACATTGAAGGAGAATCTTATAATGAATCTCTTATTAAGACTAGATCTAAAGGATTCTCTGAAAGAATTAAACGTCGTTTTGTAATTGGTTCATTCTCTTTAATGGCGGAGAACCAAAAAGAATTGTATTTAAGAGCGACTAAGAATCGCCATAAGATTGTTGATGTTATTAACAATATCTTGAAAGATAATGATGTTATTTATTTACCTGCATCTCCTACTGTTGCACCTAAATTTGATAACAAAGTAGATCAATTACAAGATGAATATTTAATTGCAGATAACTACATGGTTATCGCTAATTTTGCAGGTCTACCTTCTCTTACTATTCCAACTGGATTTATTGATAATCTCCCATTTGGATTTAATTTAACTGGTAGAGCATTTGAAGAGAAGAAATTATTTAATATCGCGAAAGCCTTAGAAGATAAATTAGGCTTATACAATTTAAGTGTGAGGAACAAAAAGTAATATGGAATTTGAAGTTACAATTGGTCTTGAAATCCATGTTGAGATGAAAACAAAATCGAAAATGTTTTCTAGTTCTCCAATCTCTTTTGGTGCGGAACCGAATACTTTAACTACTCCCTATGATTTAGCGTTCCCGGGTGTTTTACCTTTACCTAATAAACAAGCAGTTATTAACGCAATTCAAGTCAGTCATGCTTTACATATGAAGATTGATCATGAACTACATTTTGATCGTAAAAATTATTTCTATAGCGATCTTCCTAAAGGGTATCAAATTACTCAGAACGATCGTCCAATTGGATCAGATGGATACTTAGATATTGTTGTCGATAATAAGACTAATCGAGTGGAGATTGAAAGATTACATCTAGAAGAAGATACCGCTAAACAGTTACACTTCCCAACCTATACTCTAATCGACTATAACCGTGCAGGTATTCCTTTAATTGAAATTGTTACTAGACCTTGTATTCATTCTAGTGATGTCGCCTCTAAATATGTTGAGACGATAAGAGAGATCGTTTCTTTCTTAGGCGTTAGTGATGGCAAGATGGAAGAAGGTCAATTACGTTGTGACGTTAATATTTCATTACGTAAAGTAGGAGATAGTAAATACGGCACAAAAGTTGAAGTTAAAAATATTAACTCTTTTAACCATATTAAGATTGCGCTTGAATACGAAATCGCTCGTCAGAAAGCTTTACTTGAAAAAGGTGAAACGATTATTCAAGAGACTAGAAGATATGATGAAGAAAATAAGGCTACTCAATCTATGCGTATTAAAACAGATGCAGTAGATTATAAATACTTCCCGGATGCTAATATCCCAGTAATAAAATTAAGTGATGAATTTGTTAATAACGCGATTAAGAGCAGCAAAGAATTAGCAAGCGAAAAAAGAGAACGTTATCACAATCAATTTAAATTAAATGACTATGATACTAGTATCTTATTAACTAACATCCAAATCGCTGATTACTTTGATGAATGCGCTAAATTATCTAAGAACTATAAGAGTATCGCTAACTGGATAATCAGCGATATTCTCGCTATCTTAAATAAGAATGCTTTACCTATTGTTAAGTTTGAAATTAAACCTAAAACATTAGTTACTCTTGTCGATGAAATTGAATCAGGAAATATCTCTAACAAGATTGGTAGAGAGATATTTAATTATATGATTAACAATCATGTAGATATTAAAGTAGCGAAAGAGAAATTAAATATCACCACTCAACAATCTGACGATAAAGTAATTCGTACATTAGTAATTGAAGTGTTAGATAATAACGCTCAATCAATTAAGGATTATCATGCTGGTAAAGATCGAGCATTAGGATATTTAATTGGTCAAGTAATGAAGAAGAGTGGTGGCAAGGTTAATCCTTCATTAACTAGCAAGATTATGATTGAAGAAATTAATAGGAGAAAATAAGTATGAAGATTTGTGTTACTGGAGGTATGGGCTATATTGGTTCTCATACTGTTATTGAATTAATTAAAGTTGGTCATGAGCCTGTTATTGTCGATAATTTAGTTAATTCGAATAAAGAAGTTTTAAATCGTATTGAAAAGATTGTTAACGTTAAGCCTAAATTTTATGAAATTGATGTTCGTGATGAGGCTAAACTTGATGAATGTTTTGCTAAAGAACATTTTGATGCAGTAATTCATTTTGCTGGATTAAAATCTGTTGGCGAATCAGTAAAAAAACCTGATTTATATTTTGATAATAACGTTGGTTCTAGTAAGACTTTAATTAAAGTAATGAAGAAATACGGAGTTAAAAATATTATCTTCTCTAGTAGCGCAACAGTATACGGAGTTCCTAAACATGTTCCATTACTTGAAACGGATCCAGTTGGTAAAGCGGCTAACCCATACGGACAAACTAAAATTGAAATTGAAAAAATATTAATCGAAGAGTCTAAATTAGATCCTTCAATGAACATCGTTTTATTGCGTTATTTTAATCCAGTAGGCGCTCATGAATCTGGATTAATTGGTGAAGATCCAAATGATATTCCAAATAACTTAATGCCTTATATTACTCAAGTCGCTGTTGGTCGTAGAGAATGTTTAACTATATTTGGTAACGACTATCCTACTCGTGATGGGACTTGTATTCGTGACTATATCCATGTAGTTGATCTAGCGCTTGGACATTTAGCTGCGCTTAAAGCGATTAAAGAAAATTGGGGATTAAAGATCTATAACCTTGGTACTGGTAAAGGCACAAGTGTGCTTGAACTTGTTAACGCTTTTAATAAAGCGAATAACTTACATATTAATTTTAAATATGGACCTCGTCGTCCTGGCGATGTTGTAGAAAACTTCGCTAACGCAGATAAAGCTTTAAATGAATTAAATTGGAAAGCCACTCATAGTATTGTTGATATGTGTCGTGATGCTTATCACTGGCAAAAAGAAAACCCAAACGGTTATCGTAAATAAATAATTTTTTTGTGAGGGTTCATGGCGGAAGAAAATAATAAAATTACTTTAAAAAAGAAGCCTAACCTTCATCGTAATTTTATCTTCAATATCATTTATCAAGTGTTAGTAGTTCTAACTCCTTTAATCACGGCTCCATATATTGCTCGTGTATTAGGCGCTAATAACATTGGTCAATTTGCATTCGCCTATTCTTTAGTAAGTTATTTTGTTATTTTTGCCTATTTAGGTTTTCAAAACTACGCTCAAAGAGCGATTGCTGAATCCGCTAATAATAAAGTAGAACAATCAAGAAGATTTTGGCAGATTGTAATTATTAGACTAATTACCGTTATTGCCTCTTTAGCGGTTTTATTTATTTTGTATGCTTTAGGAATATTTGGTGAATATTCTCAATTAGTATTAATGTTCTCTATCTTAATTGCTGCTACAGCATTTGATATTAATTTCTATTTTCATGGTAGAGAGAATTTCTTTATTGTAATGATAATTAATTTAGTAATTAGATTTATCTATTTATTCTGTATATTTGCATTTATTAAATCTAAGAATGACTTACCTTTGTACGCTCTTTTATATTCGTTAATGGTTATTGGTGGATATTTATCAATGTGGGCATTGCTTCCATCAACGTTAAAAAAAGTAAAACTAAAAGGATTAAATTTTAAAAAGCATTTTGCATCTTCTTTAATGTTATTTTTACCTGTTGCAGCAGTATCTATCTATGCATTACTTGATAAAACCTTAATCGGTGTACTTATCCACGGTAATCAATATTACGTACAAAATTATATAACCATATTAGTACCTATCGCCGAGGTAGAAAACGGATATTATTTCCAAGCGGAAAAAATAATAAAAGCGTTGTTATCAATTATTCTGGCTGTAGGAACTGTTATGACCAGTCGTAATTCAATTGAATTTAAAAATAAACATCTTGGGGAAGTAAAGAAAAATATTTATCGTTCTTTCCGTTTTGTATTCGCTTTAGGAGTTCCGATGGCGTTAGGTACTATTATTGTTAGTGAATCATTCACTAATTTATATTTCGGCGCTAACTATTCTCAATTCCCTCACTATTCAATTGATGGTGTTGCTAATCTATTAATGTTATTCACTCCAGTAATTATCTTATCTGGATGTAGCAATATCTTAGGCTCGCAATATCTACTACCTACTAAAAGAGACAAAGAATATTCAATATCGGTTACAATCGGATTTATTTTTAATATTGTGTGCAGTGTATTATTAATTCCTACTATGGGCGCAAGCGGCGCCATAGTAGGAACATTAATATCTGAATTCATGATTATGCTTGTTCAATATTTATATGTATTTAAAGAATTCTCGTTAAAAATAATATTCATGAATATATGGAAATATGTTGTAGCTGGAATTATTATGTGCGCGATAGGAGTGCCGTTATATTATTTTGTGTTAAAGAATACTGAATTAACCAATGCATTAAATTTAGTAATCCTAGTTCCTGGTGGAGTCTTAATTTATTATCTAATATTATTAATTCTTCGTGATCATGAAATATTTAGATTTACTAGAAAATTATTATTCGAGGCTGGTGAATTATTTAAAAGCGCTGCCGATAAAGTTGTTATTCAAAGTGCAACCTTCTTAATGACAGTAGCGTCTATTACTCACTTTAACGAAATAACTAATCGTGAAGCCGCAAATTATTCTAATATTAAAAAAGGTAGTAAAAATGGAAAAGGGAAGTAGTATTCATATTATCTCTAGTAACCGTAAGGCTCATTTTAACTATATTTTAAGTGATTATTTAGAATGTGGTATTGCACTTACTGGAACTGAAATAAAAGCTCTTCGTTTACATGGAGCGACTCTTCAAGATGCTTATGTAGTCTTTAAAAACGAAGAAGCTTTTATTATTAATATGCATATTGCTCCATATGAAAAAGGAAATATCTTTAACCATGATCCTCTTAGAACTAGAAAACTATTAATGCATAAAAAAGAAATTATTAGATATCGAATTGAGATTGAGTCAAAAGGATATGTATTAATACCGACTAAAATATATTTTAAGAAAGGTATGGCAAAGATAGAAATTGCTTTAGCGAAGCCTAAAAAGTTATATGATAAACGTGAATCAATTAAGAAGAAAGATCAACAACGTGAAATTAGAAAAGTAATGAAAAATAAAGGTAAACCAGTATATTAATATGTTTAAGTTAAGTGTCTTACAAAGAATGACTATAACAGCGATGATGCTTACTTTTTATTTTATCTGCACTCGTTATGTAATGATTCAAGTTACTTATCAAGTTAGACTTAGCGCTGGAGTAGCAATATTAATATTCTCTTCTATATTATTAGGACCTATATCAGGAGCCTTTATTGGTGGACTTGGTGATGTTCTTGGAGCGCTTATATCTCCTTATGCTGGACTTACAATAAATCCATTCATGGTTATCTGCTATACCTTAATGGGGGCAGTACCAGGATTAATTATGATTTTATTTAAAAAGATTAAAGGCAAAGATTTAATTTATTCCATATCATTCTTTACTTTACTTACGGTTATATTTATATCATTAACTACTGTTACTGCTTTGTCTAACACTGTTACTTTATTTGAAAGAGAATTTACTATTAGTATTGCCGCTAAAATATTAATTCCATTCATCGCTCTTATTTTATTAGGAGGATTCTCTTACTTTACTTATTTCTTAAATAATAAATTCAAAAGTAGGAGAATAGAAAATCCTAATCTACCATCCCCTTATCAAATATCTTTTATTGTAGTAATAATTGAAGTAGTGTTTACTTTATTTATTAATGTATTCGCTAAAGCGCTATATATGGATGTAGCATTTGAAGTAGTTTTCCTTCCTTCTTTATTTGTAGCGTTTATTTATTTACCAGCGAATACATTAATAGTTACTTATTTATCTTATTTAGCGGTTAAAACAGTTAGAGTGAGAGAATAATTATGGATAATAACAACAATAACGGATTTCATATTCATAAAGGTTTATTAATTTTTTGTATTTGTCTTCTTGCAGTTATTATTGTTTTATCAATTGTAGTTACTATTGTTTTAAAATAACTATGTTATTTAAAAACGATAACTATATACTTGACACTCATTTATAAAATACCTATGATAATAAGCACGGCTTTAAAATTACTACACAATAATTTAGTCCCGGTAAGAATAAATTACGTTAGTAAAGGAGTTTAATTATGCAACGTCAAACAACTATAGCCAAAGGTAAAGACATTAAAAGGAATTGGTACTTAGTGGATGCTAAAGACCAACCATTAGGTCGCTTAGCGAGTGAAATCGCAATTTTATTAATGGGTAAGAACAAAGCAATCTATACCCCTAATACTGATTGTGGCGACTATGTGGTGGTTATTAATGCAAAGCATGTCGCTCTTAGTGGTGACAAGATCCACAATAAGAAATACTATAACGTTAGTGGATTTGCTGGTGGTTTAAGAACTAGAACCGCTGGAGAAATGCTTGAGCATTATCCAGAGGAAATGATGACTCGTTCTGTTTGGGGCATGATCCCAAAAGGACCTTTAGGTCGTCAAATGATTAAGAAGCTTTTTGTATTCGCAGAAGAAAAACACGATAAAGAAGCTCAAAAACCAATTAAGTACGAAGTAAAGTACGGAGGTAAGAAATAATGGCAGAGAAATTTTTAGGCACTGGCAGAAGAAAATCTAGTGTCGCTCGTGTTACCTTAAAGAAAGGTAAAGGCAAAATTACCGTTAACGGTAAGGATGTTAATAAATATATGCCTTATGAAACCTTAGTTATCGACTTAAAGCAACCTTTAGCATTAACCGGCAACTTAGAAAAATATGATGTCGATGTTAATGTCTATGGTGGTGGCTTTACTGGTCAAGCAGGCGCTATCCGTTTAGGTATTGCACGTGCTTTATTAAATAGTGGTGCAGACCGTCAAACTCTTAAAGATGCGGGTATGTTAACTCGTGATCCAAGAGCAAAAGAAAGAAAGAAGTACGGTTTAAAAGGTGCTCGTCGCGCTCCACAATTCAGCAAGCGTTAACTTATTGTTATTTATTAAAAATGGTCGAATTTAAGTTCGACCATTTTTTTGTTACTTAAAATATGAAAACTCCTAAAACTTGTAAATTTTGACTAATTTTTACTCCTAAAACTTGTAAAACCTCCTAAAACTTGTAAATTTTACTTGATTTTTACTCCTAAAACTTGTAAATTATGGATATGAAACGATTAAAATTTGAAGAATTGCTTTCTTGGTATAAAAGAAAGATTCATAAACCTCTTATTATCTGGGGCGCAAGACAAGTAGGCAAAAGTTATTTAATTGAAGAATTATTCTTTAAGAAATATTTTAAGGATTACATATATATTGATTTAAAGAAGGATAATGATTCAAATGATTTTTTTAGTAAAAACAATGATCCTAAGAAATGCATTAGATATATTGAATCTAAATTTGGTAAAAAAATAACTCCAGAAGTACCTATTGCTTTTGATGAAGTACAATCATGCGTTAATGTATTAACAACGCTTAAATACTTCTATCAGGATTATCCTAATCTAACTATTATAGCGAGTGGTTCAATGGTTCGCTTAGCGTTAGAGGAAAAAGATAAGGACTTCCTATTTCCAGTAGGTAAAGTTGAAAATTTGTATTTATATCCTCTTACTTTTGAAGAATATTTAATAAATAAGAATCCAATTATTAATGACCATATTAAGGAAGCCTATGTTAATAGAGTTCCATTACCATCTTATGAACACGATATAGCATTAAATTTGTTATATGAATATCTAAGTATCGGAGGAATGCCTGAAGTTGTAGATGCTTATTTAAAAACTGAATCTTATGGTGAAGCCTCTCGACTTAGAAAAAATGTCTACGATAACTATCTTGCTGATATGGCGACATATAACGTCTCTTATGAGACTATATTAAAAACACAGGCGGTATATCAAAACATTTTTACACAATTAAATAAAGAGAATAAAAACTTTAAAGTAACAATGATTGATAAGAAAAAATCTAATCGAGACTATTTTAATGCTTATAAGTGGTTAGAATTCTCTAAAGTAGTTTATCGTAGCAATAAATTAGAAGGCAAAATTACTTTACCATTTATATCTAAGAGTAACGGATTATTTAGAATGTATTTAGCAGATCCTGGTATCTTTACTTTACAAAGTAATATAGATAACTCTAATTTCTTTGTTAAGGATAAGCAAAATACTTTAGCGGGTATTTTTTACGAAAATTATGTAGCGTGCGAATTAATGTCTTACGATATTCCTTTATATTATTGGTGTGGCAAAAATGATTTTGAAATGGAATTTATTGTTGAGAATAATGGTTATGCGGTCCCGATTGATGTTAAGAAGTCTAACGGTAAGATGAATTCTTTAGTAAATTTCCGTGAACATAATAAGCGTTATGTAGCGGTTAAGATTTCTACTAATAATTTTGGATATGACAAAGATAATATGATCTTAACTATTCCATTATATGCAGTATATTTACTCGCTAAAGATATAAAAACTAATAAGTCTTTGGTTTAAAGACAATAAATTTTGCGCATAAATTGAGTGTATTGATTTTCTATTAATTAAATTTCTTAATTAAATTTTTGATGATTGCTTTTTAAATATTCTGACGCGCTTCCAATCCAATCAAAATCATCATCGATAATCCATAATTCAGGGTATTTATCTAAAAGAATTTCTATTACTTCTTTTATTGCTCTAAATTTTGAATAGCTAACATTTGTTAAATATGGATTTTTTAAAGGAATTTGTTTTGACTC
>JAZLFE010000065.1:0-44281 GCA_045615605.1 Bacilli bacterium
GCTAAATGGGGTTTATCTTTATAAACTCCATGAGCGTTACCAATTGCAACCGCTAGAAAATCAATATGAGTTTTATTAACAAATTCTAATGCTTTAGATGGTTCAGTATATAAAATCTTAGTATTACTACTATTATCTTCACTACCACCTACATGGCCAAGTTCTGCTTCTACACTAGCATTATATTGTTTTGCTAATTCTACTACTTTAGTAGTCTCTTTAATATTATCTTCAAATGATAAAGTAGAACCATCAAACATAACAGAAGTAAAACCAAGAGATAACGCTAATTTAATAGTATCTAATGTCTTACCATGATCTAGATGAACTGCAACATCGACTTTTGCTTTCTTCGCTGCTGCTATCATCATTGGTCCAATATATTCTAATGGAGAATGTTTTAGACGAGACTCCGCTATTTGCATAATAATAGGAGTATTAGATTCTTCAGCAGCTTTAATTGCTCCAATAATCATCTCCATATTACCAACATTAAAAGCACCTACACCGATATGATTATCATTTGCTCTTTTTATAAGAGCCTTCATGTTTACTAATGCCATAACTAGAATAAATTCTTATACATTGAGATAATATCGTCTTCGTTAATATCTCTAATAGTATTTTGTGGTGATCCACTAACCATCGCGTCTTTAGCCATCTTAGGAATGACATTAAAGAAATCATCTTTCTTAATACCATATTGTTCTAAAGTAGGTATCTCACATACTTTAGTGATATTAATAATTGCATCTAAAAATTTCTTACTTGCGACTTCATCATTATCGGAGATTGATGCAACTTCAATCGCTCTACCTAATATTGCAAAGCGTTCATATGTACCAGATAAAGCAAAGCTTAAACATTCTTTCATAAGCATTGCGTTACTTATACCATGTGGGACATGGAATAAGGCTCCAATAGGACGAGACATGCCATGAATTAAAGTAACGGATGCGTTATTAAATGCAATACCAGCCTCTAAGGCTGCTACTGACATTTGAATACGAGCATCAATATTCTTACCATCTTTAAAACAGATTGGTAAATATTTAAATATTCTTTTAACAGCACTTAATGCAAATGTATCAGATAAAGTTTGACTCTTTCTAGATGTAAATGCTTCTACTGCATGACATAAAGCATCTAAGCCTGTTGCTGCAGTAATCTTAGGAGGAGCAGTCATAGTAAATTGAGGATCAATAACGGCTAAAGAAGGTATTAAGACTTTGCCTTTAAGTAACATCTTAATATTTTGCTTAGTGTTAGTGATGATAGTAAATTGAGTAGCTTCGCTACCAGTACCAGCAGTCGTAGGAATAGCGACCATTGGAGGTACTTTAACATCAATTACTTTACCCATATAGTCATTAATAGAACCACCATGTTCTACTAAGGAGGCAATCGCCTTCATTGAATCAATTGGACTTCCTCCACCTAATGCAACAAGAAAATCACAATGTTCTTCTTTATATATCTTTAAACCATTTTCTATCATAGTGTCAGTAGGTTCACCACTGATTTGATCATAGATTACATAAGTAACATTAGCTTTTTTAAGCGCTTCTTCAAGTTTTGCAACATTACCTAACTTAACCATTACAGTATCAGTAACAATTAAGGCTTTCTTACCTAACTTAGATAAAGTAGGAATTACATTATTAAGTGCTCCATCACCAGTCATTATTTGACTAGGAACAATAAATTCTCTTGCCATATATATCTCCTAATTAATTAAAATTTAGCGTTATGTAACCAAACGTATTTCTTATCTTCACATCTATCAGTCTGTAACCAAGGGTTACCATCAATATGGCGAATCATCCAGATGGTATACATTTGATATCCAGGTGCACATACTTGAGGATGAAGTGCTCCACCAGGAATAGCGGAGAAGGAATTATTAACGCTTTTAAATACTTTATCATCGATAAAGGAAGCACCAAATCCTTCTGGGCGATCAAATTTAAATACATAACATTCTGGTTGAGGATGTCTATGTGGTAGATATCCTGACCAGTTACCACGATCATTAAGTATCTCTCCTAAGACCATATTAGATTTAGGATTAATATCATGATCAATAATCGTATTCACTCTACGCTTAGCGGTATTACCAAATTTACCAACGCAAGAATATTTAAATGGAGCGTCTTTAGGTGAATATAATTTAGCTTTAAATACTTTATTATTCTTAGTAGCTTGGACTAATATCTCTACTTTATTAAGCGCTTTAACTTCAATAGGTTCGTTTTTAGAAACGTGAAGCGCCCAAGGTCCTTCACAGAATACGCATTTACGGGATACAGTTTTATTACCACCTTTCCATTTAAAATTAACTTTACCGGATAATAATAAGATTGCCATCTCTTCAGTAGGCTTTTTAAATTTTCTTACTTCACCTTTCTTTAAAGTATACATACGAATATCCATATTCATATGTTTATATTCATTCGTGTAGGTGGTTAATACCATCTCACCTTTTTTATTATATTTAGGATAACCAAAAATCTTCATATTAATCTCCTTATTTATTAATATTATTAATAGTCTCTAGCTTCTTTTCTACCTTTCATTACTTCTTCACAAGCTTTTCTAACACTTGCTTTAGTAGAGGTAGTAGCAATACCAACGTTCCACCATGACTCATATCCGTCAGTCATCGTCTTTGGTAATACTTTTAAATCAAATAGACATGCTACTTTTTGTTTCTTAGCATCTTTAATTGCTTTTTCTAAGTCTTCTATATTTCTACAAGTATAAGTCTTCATACCATAGCCTTCACCAACTTTAGCATAGCTAACTGGTATTAAGGCTTCACATGGTTTTTTACCATTCGTGTATCTAAATTCCGTCGCGAGTGATCCAATACCATGATTCATCTCTAAGTTATTAATACAACCAAAACCACAGTTATCAAATACTAAGATATTAACTTTTTGCTTTTCTTGCATTATTGTCATAATCTCAGAATGTAGCATTTGGAAACTAGCGTCTCCTACTACCGCGTATACTTCATTATTAGGTTCAGCGAATTTAACACCTAAAGTCGCTGCAACTTCATATCCCATACATGAATATCCATATTCTGCATGGTAACCACATCTTTTATCGGTCTTCCACATTCTTTGCATGCAGCTAGGTAATGAACCACCTGCAGTAATAACAGTAGCGTTCTTATCGACTAATCTATTTAAAGTCGCTAAAGCAGCAGTTTGAGTTAATACTGATTTAGTTAATTTATTAAATTCTGGGATTGTTCTAGGATCACGTGCTTTAATTAATGGTTCAAAGTTCTTACCAGTATAGATGATACCACCTAAACGTTTAAGTTCTTTATCCCATTTAGCCTTCGCTACTTTAATCTCATTCTTATAGCCTGATACATATTTAGCCTTCTTTAATTTATTCATTAAAGCAGTTAAAGTTACTTTAGCATCTCCTACTGCTTTAGTAGCGTCACATTTATAAGCATGATAACGGTTATTATTAATAGTGACAAATTGGACGTTCTTATTTTTAAATAAGCGTTTACTTCCAGTAGTAAAATCCGTTAAACGAGTTCCAACAGCAATAATAACGTCTGCTTCTTTAGCGATTAAGTTACTCGCTAAAGTACCAGTAACGCCGATACCACCTAAGTTATATGGATGAGAAGCGATGCACGCTGATTTACCTGCTTGAGTCTCTCCATAAGGAATCTTAAAGGCTTCAGCGAATTTCTCTACTACTTCACCAGCTTCAGAATATTTAACTCCACCACCAACAATCATTAATGGTTTCTTAGCTTTCTTAATAATATTATATACATCATTAATTTCGTTTTCATCCGCTACTACGCGAGCGATACGATGGACTCTCTTTTTAAAGAAGTAAGTAGGATAATCAAATGATTCTCCTTCTACATCTTGAGGAAGGGCAATGCAACATGCTCCAGTTTCACTAGGATCAGTTAATACTCTCATCGCATTAATTAATGCTGTCATTATTTGTTCAGGACGAGTGATTCTATCCCAGTATTTACATACTGGTTTAAAAGCATCGTTAGTCGATACTGCTAAAGAATTAGATTGCTCTAATTGTTGTAAGACTGGATCTGGTTGACGTGAGGCGAATGTATCCGCTGGGAATACAAGTAAAGGAATATTATTTACAGTTGCAGTAGCGCATGCGACTACCATATTCGCGGCACCTGGACCTACGCTAGAGGCACAAGCGATAATCTTCCTACGATTACTTTGTTTTGCATAAGCAATAGCAGCGTGGCACATACCTTGTTCATTACGTCCTTGCATAACTTTTAGTCCACCTGGATTGGTGTCTAAGGCTTCACCTAGTCCAACTGCGATACCATGACCGAAGATAGTAAAGAAACCATGAACGAATTTAGTCTCTTTATTATCCATTAAGACATATTGGTTATCTAAGAATTTCACAATTGCTTGCGCAGTTGTTAAACGTATTTTCTTATCCATAAATATATTCTCCTCTATATATAAATAAATTATTTACGAGCGATCATTTCACCGTAAATCTTTTTCTCTTCAGCAATAAATTTCTTAACTTCTTTAGTGTTAGGTAAATCATCTGAACAGTTATTAGAACGTACCATCATAGAGGCTTCTGCACTACCAAATTCTAAGCATTCAATAATAGGCCAACCTTGATAGATACCATATAAAAATCCTGAAGCATAACCATCTCCACCACCAAATCCTTTACGAGCCTTAACGGGGAATGGTTTAATTGAGAACTTCTGTCCATCAATGGTATAGGCAGTAGAACCTTTCATACCGTGTTTAATAACTACTATCTTAGCGTTATAACTTTGCCATAATTTAGCACTTTCTAAATCAGTCATATTAGGTTTAATTAAAGATTCAGTTAAATCAAATTCTTCTCTTGAACCCATAATGATATCCGCTTCTTTAGCGACAATACTATAGTAGATAGCGATTTCATCTTTATTCTTCCAATTATAAGAACGATAATCGATATCAAATATTACTATCGTCTTATTTTTCTTCGCTAAATTAACTGCCTTAATAGCCGCCTCACGAGAAGGAGACTCTGCTAAAGCAGTACCAGAAATTAAAATCGCTTTAGAAGATTTAATATATTCTTCATCAATATCTTCAACCGATAATTGCAAATCAGCAATCTTATTTCTATACATTAAGATAGAACTCTCTTTAGGAGATTTCATCTCCGTAAAAGTGAGTCCTAAATTCTCTCCGTTTTTACAACGGGTGATATGAGAAGTATCGACTCCAATTCTTTTAAAGTATTCAGTAACATAATCACCAAATTGATCGTTACTAACTTTACCAATAAAGCCAGCCTTTAAACCATGTTTAGTAACACCACAAGTAATGTTCGCAGGTGAACCACCTAAGAACATTTCAAACATATGGACTTTCTTTAATGGCTTAAATTCTTCTTTAACTTTATCGTTATAAGCAGGATTAAAGTCTAATGCTACTCTACCTAATAAAATTAGGTCTAGTTTTCTTTTAGAATCAAATTTTATGTATTTCATTATTTACGTTTCCTCTTTTTATATTTAATTCCATTAAGCGCAGCTTTCTTCTCTTCAAGAGCATCTAACTTAATATTTATTTCATTAACTTGTTTCATTAATTTATCTTTATCTATTTGTAAGAAGTATTCTTGGTTTTCAATCTTTTCTAACGCTAAGATTCTTTCCATAGAAATTTGCATAGCTTCTTTCTTTAACTTCTCTTCACGTTCATTTAATTGAACCATCATATCATTATAATGTTTATCAAGATGATAGAAGAATAAAACCGCCATAACACCTAAAGCAACAATTAAAGGTGCAATAATATAAATCATATGAATTGCATTTTTAGCGCTTTGAGGTTGTTCGATGTGATCTCCAGTACCGCTCTTAAATCCAGCAAAATCAAGAATTTTAGTAATAGCAACAGAAGCAAGACCACTACCTAACTTAGTTCCGACTGAACCACCAGCGCAGATAAATGCTTCTTGTCTATAACCATTCTTCCAGTGACCATAGTCAACTACGTCACCTAACATACCAAAGACAACTGCATTTAAAGGTGCAAGACCAATAGAACGAGTAATAGCACTCATAAATAACATAGGAATTGCATTAGCATCACTATAGGGAACAACTGCAAATATTAATTGACCTACTAAAGCAATAAATGTTCCATATAAAGCAAGATTTCTCTTACCAATTTTCTTAATAAGAGGCATACAAACAAATACTGCACCGACAAGAGTTAAAGTCTCAACTAAGAAAACTAAACTATATAAATCACCACTAATGCCAAAATCGCCACCAATATAGTGTTCGCAATATTGTGGTAAAACTGTTCCAACAATACCAAATGATGTCGATTGGAACATCCAAAGAATTAAAACAAACCAGAAGTATTTATTCTTAACTAAGAACCTAAGAGCCTTGCCCATAGGTAACTTAGTTTGAAGATTCTTTTTATCTGGCTGCATTGCAGGGTTAACTTTTTCAGGACAGAAGAAGAAGTTAATTAATAAGAGGACTACGGCTAAGAACGCCCAAAGGGACATTGCAATAATCCAAGCTCCTTGATTACCTTTACCTCCTAAAGCATTGACAAGAGGAAGAGTTAATGAAGCAGCAACAATCTTACCAATTGGAGATAGTCCCATACGGACGTTACCTAACATATCACGTTCATGGGATTTACTTGTCATAAAGGTAGATAAAGTGCCATAAGGTAGATTAACTGCAGTATAACAGACTGTTGAACAGAAGTTATATGTTACAAATACATAAAGTATTTTTACCCAATATAAATTACTTGAAACACTGGGGACACAGAACAACAATACCGCTGAAATAGCAAACGGTAGTGCCATCCATAATAACCATGGTCGAGCCTTACCCCAACGAGAATGAGTCTTTTCAACTACAATACCCATGATAACATCAGATACGCCATCAAATACTCGAGATACGAGCATGATAAGACCAACATCGCCAATGTTAATTCCTGCACAAGTTGTATAGTAAACGGTTAATAAGGTACCAATCATTCCGAAGACGATGTTACATGCAACGTCTCCACCTGCGTAGGCTAATCGAGTACCCCATTTAATGTGTCCGTCAAACCCATTAAATGTTCTTTTATCGTTTTTAATAGTACTTTCCATTTTCTACCTCCATATACGTTATAAAAAAGCCCGTCCATAAGAACGGGCTTTTAAAGTTTTAAAGTTTAATTTCGCTAATCTTTACAGGACGATGTTCCTTTAAAGATTTTTTGGCGGCTAATCCCATTAATACAGGTTGTAAGCCGTCCATAACTCCTAATGGAGTTGGGGTCTTCTTTACAATTGCATCAATGAAGCATTTAACTTCTTTTGCATATGCATCCATATATCTTTCTAAGAAGAAGTTTAATGGCTTTTCACCAGTGACACCAGCATCGTTAGCGATGACGATGTTACTTTGTGAATCGTTAGCGTTCATGACCATACCTTTAGAGCCGAATACTTCTGCTCTTTGATCATAACCATAAACTGCTTTACGGGAGTTATCGATAACCGCTAAAGCACCGTTAGCCATTTTTAAGGTAACGATGGCGGTATCAATATCACCTGCTTTACCAATTGCTGGATCTACTAAGACTGCACCATTAGCGTAGACTTCAGTAGCGTTACAACCGGCTAAGAAGCGGACCATATCAAAGTCGTGGATCATCATATCAAGGAAGATACCACCAGAGACTTTAACATAATCAATTGAAGGTGGATTAGGATCACGAGAAGTAATCTTAATTAAATGTGGTTTACCAATTTTACCAGCTTTTACAGCGTCTCTAACGGCTTCAAAGTTGTGGTCAAATCTACGGTTGAAACCAACTTGATATTTAATCTTAGGATTTTTCTTTAAGCAATCCATGACCGCTTTGATTTTTTTAACATCGTGGTCAATTGGCTTTTCACAGAAGACATGTTTACCAGCTTTAATTGCTTCAATAGAAATCTTTGAATGGGTATCGGTGGATGAGCAGATTAAGACTGCTTGAATCTCTTTGTCCTTAAGGATATCTTTATAATCCTTTGTGGTGTTTTTAATACCCATGGACTTCGCCCACTTTTCAGTGTCTTTGTTCATAAATGGATCCGCAATAGTTTTAATTCTTGCGTTTGGTACTTTAGTGGTAATACTTTGAGTGTGTACTTTACCAATTCTACCAGCACCAATAATTCCAACTGTAATCATAAAATTTAAAATTCCTCCTTATTTTATAGTCCAGTTTTCTTACGAATAAACTTACGCGCTTTAATCGCGTATTCTAAAGGATTCGCCTTCGCGGGATCTTGTTCCGCTTCGACTAACATATATCCTTTATATTTATTTTGTTCTAATACTTTGAAGATTGGATCAAAGTTAATACATCCATCACCAGGAACAGTGAATGCTCCAAGTCTTACGCCTTGAAGGAAGCTAAGTTTATTCTTCTTAACTTTAGCGACAACATCCTTACGGATATCTTTTAAGTGGACGTGTTTAATACGTTTAACGTATTTCTTGACCATCTTAAGTGGATCTACACCACAATAAGCAAAGTGTCCAGTATCGAATAATAAGCTAACGTATTTAGGATCAGTATTCTTCATCATACGATCAACTTCTTTTTCATCTTGGACAACCGTACCCATATGATGATGGAATGTTAAATGAATTCCATAATCATTAAGAGCGATCTTACCTAATTTGTTTAAGCCTTCACAGAAGGTTTTCCATTCCTTATCGTTCATGACATATTTATGACCAAATACTGGGGTCTTTAATTGTCCTTGAACGCTGTAGGATTGTTCGGATGCACCAATAATCTTAGCACCCATAGCTTTTAAGAAAGCGCATTGTTTACGGAATGCTTTTTCAACTTCCTTAAATGGTTTTGTGATTAAGAAGCAGGAGAACCATTGATTGCAGATTTCCATTCCTCTTAAGTCTAAAGCTTTCTTTAATACTTTAGGATCCTTGGGGTATTTATTACCAACTTCTGAACCAGTATAGCCTGCTAGTGCCATTTCACTAACACACTGTTCAAAAGTGTTCTCCGCACCAAGGTCTGGCATATCATCATTAGTCCAGGCGATTGGAGCGATACCAAGTTTTACATTTTTCTTGTCAAGCATTATAACCTCCTTAATGACTTAACTAGTCTAATTTATTATAGTATAAAAACTAAGAGTTTTAAATATATATTTAATAAGGATAGAAAATGTAGTTAAAAAAGACACTTTTATTGTATTTGTCTTTATTTAGTTAAATAATCAATTTTAAATGTTGAAAGCAGGTGCCATTTGAAGATTGTGATATTGATCTCTAGGCGCAAAAGCAGGCATACTACCACCATCATCAGAAATAACGGTAAGATTGGTATTATTATCAAAACTAGAATATTCCATGATATTCGTATAATACATATTATCGTCGCTATTAAGATTGCTTTTAACATTACGCTTTTTTCGCGATGAATTATTGGTATAATAATCAAATTTTTTATCATCAGAAAATCCACCAGTTCCAGAAGCATTTAATTCTTTATTTGAAGGGATATAATATTGAGCCGCATGCTCATAGTGATGATGATATTCGTCGTATATCCTCTTACGAACTGTTTTAGTGTTATTTAATAAATCCTCAGGAACCATTTGTAAAAATTCACCTTCTAAAAATTCAGCTATTTTAGATTCATCGTATCTTACAAAAAAATCATGATCAATAATATCCCATTTTTTTGTAAAAACTCTATCATTTACTTTAGTTATTAAATCTGCAAAATCAAACGTAATACCAGCTTTCTTTCCTTCAGGATCACCATCTAAAGTATCGTGATAATAACTTACTACTCTAATTCTATGCGGGAACGGTTGAAGCTCACCATCCTCAGATAAATAAATATTTTTAGTAGTTCCAATTGGGAAATAATCTCTTAATCTATCTTCCGGTAATTTTGATATACAACCTATTGCATTAAAAGAGCAATCTTCTAATAAACGTTTTTCTAAGCATCCTTCAGTAAGTTTAAAGTTAACAACACTTTCAACTCCCTTTAAATTAATAAGGAATTTAGCGTTCTCTGCTCCATCTTTAAAAGAAATATTTTGAATAGGAACATTATTTTCATCAGTTATACAATAATTATCTAAATTAGTAGCTTTATAAGAACAATAGTCATTAACCTTTACATCCACTTGAACAAAATAATCAATTTTATCGTCATTAGGAACTTTTATTTCAACTTCATCTTCTGTTCTATCTAACGGAGTATTTTTAACATATACATCAAAATCTTGTTCATAAGCGTCTTTAGCAGAAAAAATGAATTTAACTGTTTTAGTTAATTCTGGATTAGCAAGAATATTTAAAACAATATCGCCATCAATATTACCAATAGTGATATTAAATGATCCATCATCTTGTTTTTCAAAGTCAAAATCAGTTATTACTTTATTATCAATATGTAACAAAACATCATCTTTTTTTATTGAATATTTGTCTTCTAATTTAAAATTGAGTTTTATTTTTCCTTTGTCTAAATTTTCTATCTTTATCACTCCATTATAAGTATTTGCGTATTCACTCATAATGCCTTCATTTAAAATTTTAAATGTACCACCATTAGATATAATAGAGGTCTTATATCCTCTATGAGAAGGATTAGGATCATTAATAACGATATCAGAATAAATATCATTAATAGTTAAAACACCGCTTCTATAGGTAATTATACTATCTCCAATATCATCTAGACCTAATTCTTCTAATGTAGGAATATCATAATTTTCTAAAGGTTTTATGTAATAAGTTTTATCTACTTCTCCAGCCTTAAACGTCTCTATAAGATTAGACTTACCATCAATTAATAATTTTCCTTCCCCATTAAACTCGAATTTATAAGTTTGAACATGATGAGCATCTAAACTAATTTGGTAATCATGATTCATATTTTCAATAGTGATAACAGCATAATTAAGATTCTCACCTAATTCATACTTAATACCCTTATAAGAATATTCAGGAAGGTCATAATCAGGATTAGTAGCGGTAACTAAAAATTTAACATTGGTCGCTCCAATAGGAACTCTTTGTGAAAATTCAAATTGTCCGTTAATGGAACAAGTTTTATAAGGACTCTTAAATGAGAAAGTGTAATAATTTTTCTTCCAATTAGCATATAATTTTGTATCTTCTCTTATAGGATAATTAGTGAAATCAAATGGTTCGCCTTTACATTCAGAATCTAAATACCAATCATCAAATTTATAGTCCTGCTTAATTGGTCTTAAAGGAGCGGTAGCAAATTCATTATCTAATACTTTTTGTGCTGGAACAAAACTTCCTCCATTAGTATTAAATGACACAACGTGGTAGTTATTCTCTTTACCTTCACTAACAAAAGTATCTTTAGTAGAACATCCAATTAAAGAGAAGAGAGACAATGATAATAAAATTAAACTTTTCTTCATAATTATTGTCCTCCATATCTAACTATAACCGAGTCTTGTTCATGAAGATGAATAAGTAAATCTGCAGTTACTTTATCTTCTCTTAGTTTCCAATGACATTCGACAGGTGAACCACTTTGGGCGAATGCAGTTAAAACCGTACTTTCCATTACGGATTGTTCTCCTATTACAACAAGATCAAGAATATAGGGTTCAAATTCCGCTGAATAATCATAATAAAACTGTCTAGTATCTTTTACATCGATTACTTCACCATCAATCTTAAATGTATATTTATCCATATCTTCTTGAGGGATATCAAACGAAATTAAAACAACGTTCTCAAACGGTTGAGGATCAAATACGAAAGCAGTATTACCTTTAATATCAAATTCAACATACATAGGATCTAAATAATAATTATGAAAATTAAAATCATCTGATGGCTCACCATTAACAAAGCATTTTATTTCGCTTCTTTCTAAACCTGTAGCACCTTCATCAGTCTTTATATAAATTCTTGCCTTTTCACCTAAAGCATAGAATTTGTGTTCGGAATTATTAAAAATCTCATTATCAAAACTTCCAGTAGAATTTTTACAATAATATGAAACTGAATATTCAATTGGAATAGGATCTCCTTCCGCAGTAATAATGATATTATTCTTTATACCATTTATTAATAAATTACCATTTTCTGGATCATAACTTATCCAGGCGGGTAATGAACCTATAGGATAAGCACATTCAATTTTTTTAGGTAAATTATAATTAGGCGCAGCAGTTAATTCATATTTTAAACTTGAATTATATTCAAGAATTTCATAATGTGATGTATAACTACCGATTTTACAATTTTTTAATGAATATCCAAAAATACAATATTCAGTAGATTTAGCGTTAACAATAACGTTGTAATCTTGATCTACATTATTAACTGTAAAAGTTAACTGAGCGACATGAGGTTCTAATCTTGTGTATGAGATATCTTTATTAGATACAGAAGCTTCTTCTGGAAGTACAAAAGAATCGTTTATTGTCGTAATTAAAAAAGTATAACTTTTTCCTTGTTCAACTGTATCCTCAATATAATACTCGTTATTAATTTCACATCCATATCCTTCAAATCTAAAGGTAGTATGAGTTTTATGGTTTGGTATCCATTTAGCCGTAAAAATCGTGTCTTTAATTATCGGAGTTATAAAATCATATTTAGTAGGTAGCCAATTACAATACCAACCGCCAAAAGTATATTCTTCTCTATCATTTAATTTAGGTTCCTCTACTTTCTCGCCTTTTTTAACAATATAAGAAGGATTAAAAGATTCATCCATAAAAGTTCCGCCATTAGGATTAAAATCTACAAGACAAAAAGTATCTTCTGGTGGTTCAGGAGGATTATCTTCTCCACCACCACATCCAATTAAAGTAGATAAGCAAATTAAAGGAGCTATTAAGAAGACTAATTTTTTCATATAAATATATACATAAATTATAATATCATGTTCCATTGGATTTTAAACAAAAATATAAAGTTCCAACGATAAATTATTTTCCTTCTAAAAGCGTGAGTTAATTCCTGCTTTATTTATATTATCAAATTTTGCTTTGGTGCCAACTAAGGGAAAATTTGAACAATAGTAATTTTTTAAGATGTTTTTAACTTTTTATAAACATCTATAAAATTTTATAGTTTTTAAAACTTTTTTAATTAAAGTTTCTCATCTAAATCTACTTTTGAATTCTTAGTTCCTAACTTAATAGCGAAAGGAAGATTTAAGATTACAATCAAAACACAAAATACGACATTTAATATCCAACCTATTTTTACTTGTTTTGTGTAATAATTTGTAAAGAAAAGTAAATGTAAAGCGAAGATAGTTAAATAAATAAAACTACTAAATAAAGAAAACTTTGGACTTTTTTTAGTATGATTAGTTTGAGTAGCTAAACATATGATACCGACGACATTAAGGATGATACCTAAAATAGTAAAGATTTTAGCAGCATTAAAATCGGCTCCTTTTATCGTTATTAGACCATAACCGTTTACATTGTTAGAAATATCGGCACAATAATCTAATGCCAATCCAACAAAATAAAATAATGCTAAAACAATGCTAATCGCACTTGCTACTAAATAATGCTTTCTTTTCATATTAGAACCCTTCTCTATATTTTATCTTATCATATTTGCTATTATGAGTTTGTTTTTACCAGTCTTTCAAAGGTATTCGCTATGTCAGATTTATATAAATGCAGTTTAGATAAATTGATTAAACGGAAATAAATTATATTTTTCTAATATGTAAAATGATAACAACAATCGTAAATAATTAGCAAAGTTATATATTTAAATACTTATTAAAAAAGTTGCGCTTTTAAAATTGAGACTTCTAAACTAAATAAATTACTACTCTAGTACATATGTAATATCATATGAAACAACGCCACCAGTCGTCTTTTCATAATCATAATGCGTTATAACCATTTCATTATTAACTGTATATTTTTCAACAATATCATTGTCTAGAGTGCGCCAAACTGAATATTTGTCCCCAGAAATATAATAACTAGCATCTTTAAGCATTGTTCCTATAGCTTGCTCACACATTTGTACCATAGCGGGGTTTAATATTACATCGAACGCAGGTACATCTTCAAGATCATCATAAACAAAATAAGAAAAACCGCTTTCATCAACATAAATACTTGAAATTTTATGTTTAAAATCTTTTGATTCATTGCTCTTCGCCAGTTGATAATGGCCAACATATTTTTCTTTTATAACATCGGGTTTATATAATCTCGTTACAGCCTGTAAAAACGTTTCGTAGCTTACCTTTCCTGAAGGTTCTGGTGATTTAGGTTTTAAAGCATAGTAAATGCCCACGCTCGCTCCAGCGACAGCACCCGCTCCTAAAATGCATCCTAAGATAATGAAGAGTTTCTTTTTCTTCTTCGTTAGTAGTGTTTAAATGTTTTTCAGACATAAATAATCTCCTTGTCTTTATATTTTTATTTTCTTATAAGAGAGAGAGAGAGAGAGAGTCAATGTTTATTTAATCTACTAAAATCGCCCCCACTTTTATGCGGGGGCGTTTTAAGCAAAAAATCCTTGAAAAGTGTTTATTTCATCGAGAGTTTCGGTCTCTCCCCCACTTTTAACTAAAAAAACGGGGCGAATTCCCCGTTTTGCTATATATCATCAAATGTTTCGCAAAATATGGTGCCGACTAAGGGACTCGAACCTTCAACCTACTGATTACGATTCAGTTGCTCTACCAATTGAGCTAAGTCGGCATGATTTATATCATAAGTATTTATTTACGATTACGCAACTTAATAAATAGTAATCTAAACTCATGATAAATAAGAGGTAATAACGCTAATGAAATAGCGCTTATCCATAATTTAAAATCAAGCGCTGCTGTTTTAAATACAGTATTTACTCCAGGAGTCATTACAACAAATACTTGTAAGGCAATACCTATAATTAATGCAACATACATTAATTTATTCTTTTTCTTGAAGATATTAATGATTGATGCATTCTCATCACTCATACCAATCATATGGAATAATTCAGAGAACGCTAAAGTAGTAAAAGCCATCGTTTGTGCTTGCATAAAAATGCGCGAATTATTTTCGTAAAAATAAGCAATATCACTAGCGCCCTTCATCCATCCTGGAATGAAATAGGCAATAATCGTAGCAAGAGTAATTAATCCACCATATAGTAATGTTTTATTAATACCACCATTAGATAAGAAAGAACTATTCTTATCTCTTGGTTTTTCACTCATTACGTTTCTATCTTTAGGATCAATACCTAATGCAATAGCAGGAGTAGAATCGGTAATTAAATTAATCCAAAGTAAATGAACCGCTGCAAATGGAGCAGGCATACCAATTACAATAAGCGCAAACATAGTAAGTACTTCAGCGATATTACTAGATAATAAGAATAAGACGGTCTTTTTAATATTATTAAAGATACCTCTACCCTCTTCTACAGCTTTTTCAATAGAAGCAAAATTATCATCCATTAAAACCATATCACTTGCGTCTTTCGCTACATCAGTACCAGTAATTCCCATCGCAATTCCAATATCAGCAACTTTTAAACTTGGAGCATCATTTACTCCATCTCCAGTCATAGCAACAGTTAAGTCACTAGCTTTTATCGCTTTAACAATATCTACTTTATTTTGTGGACTTACTCTAGCGAATACACTAGTAGTCTTTACTTTCTCTTTTAATTGTTCGGGAGTTAATTTATCGATATCTACCCCACTCATGCACTCATTATCATTACTGGCAATATCTAATTTCTTGGCGATTGCTAAAGCAGTATCTAAATAATCGCCAGTAATCATAATGGTTCTAATACCAGCGTTCTTTAATTTATTAACCGCATCTTTAACTTCATCTCGAGGTGGATCTATCATTGCGACTAATCCAACAAAAATTAAATCTTCTTCTTTAATAATAGAGTTATTTGAATACGCTAAAGCTAATACACGAAGTGCATTAGAAGCATATTGTTTATTAATAATATTAATGTTTTTAATATCTTCTTTAGTTATCTCTCTTACTTCGTTATTAATAAAGATATATTTAGAATGTTTAAGGATAGAGTCTAATGCACCTTTAGTGTATACAACTTTATCATGACGAGTAGACATCATCTTACGAACACTATCAAATGGTAATTCATCTAAGCGAGGAGATTCTTTTTCTAATTTAGTTTTATCTAATCCTAGTTTAGAGGCAAAACTTACTAACGCTATTTCAGTAGGATCACCGAATGTTAGTGTAGCGTCACTACATAAACATAATCCTTTCGCGAGTAATTCTAATTCATTATTAAACGATTCATAGTTCTTATTATTAAAATAAGCTTCCACTACCGTCATCTTATTTTGAGTTAAGGTCCCTGTTTTATCAGAGCAGACAACATTAACACTACCAAGTGTTTCAACACTAGGTAGTTTTCTAATTATTGTATTAGCCTTAACCATACGCATTACGCCTAAGGCTAATACAATAGTAACAACTGCTACTAGTCCTTCTGGAATTGCCGCAACTGCTAATGCAATTGAAGAAAGTACTGCATCAATCCATTGTTGAGCAATACCTTGCTGGCCTCTAATAAATATCCAAGTAAAGTCTGCGATAAAGACTAATATAACAATTATTAAAGTAAGAATGCCAAGGGATTTAGATAACTTTGCTAATACTTTTTGTAATGGAGTTAAATCATCTTCTTCTTTAATTAATGAACTAGCGATTTTACCTATTTCAGTATCCATTCCAATTGAGGTTACGATTGCTACTCCACGACCATAAGAAACAATCGTAGAAGAATGTACCATATTAACTCTATCTCCAATAGGAGAAGCTTTACTTAAAACTATATTAGCGTCTTTTTTAACTGGTACTGATTCTCCTGTTAAAGAAGATTCATTCACTCTTAAATTATTCGACTTAATTAAGCGCATATCCGCAGGGACAATATCACCTTCCGATAAAATAACAACATCACCAATGGTTAATTTAGTGGAGGCAATTTTAACTATCTCTCCACCTCGAATAACATTAACCATTGGAGATGATAATTTCTTAAGTGCTTCTAATGAAGATTGAGCCTTCTTCTCTTGGAAAGTACCGATTACTGAATTAAGAATAATAACCGCTAAAATAATTAATATATCAGTCCAGCCATCGCTTTTAATTTCTTTAACAGCGTAATATATTTCTACTGCAGCAGTTACTCCAATCGCACCTAACAAAATATAGATCATTGGATTTTTCATTTGTTCAAAGAAGATTCTTAAGGTAGATTTCTTTTTGCCTTCGTTTAATTTATTTTCACCTAGTTTATTAAAACGAAGAGTCGCCTCTTCATTACTTAATCCGTTATTAATATCACTTTTAAGTTCGTTAACAGTATCGTTAACGCTTTTAGTTTCAAAACTACTAGGTATCATTTTTATTATTTCTTTACTTCGTGACAATGACGACAACGAGCTTCGTATTTCTCGCTTGCTCCTACTATTACTATAGGATCTTTATAAGATACTGGTTCACCATTAACAAGTCTTTGAGTACGGGTAGCAGGCGCTCCACATTTAGCGCATATCGCAGTTAATTTAGTAACATCTTCTGCTCTAGCCATTAGTTCTGCTACTACTGCAAATGGTTCACCACGAAAGTCCATATCAAGTCCTGCAACAATTACTCTTCTTCCTTCATCCGCGAACTTCTCACATAAAGGAATTACACCCTTATCAATAAATTGAATCTCATCAATTACAACAACATCTACATCATAGGTCATGTATTTTAAGATATCTTTAGAAGATTTAATAGGAATTGCTTTGGATTTATTTTTAATATGGGATACTAATTCTTCTTTAGCGTAGCGATTATCAATCGCTGGTTTAAAAACAATATATTTCTTTTTAGCGTAATCAAGTCTTCTAATACGACGTAGTAATTCTTCGCTTTTACCAGCAAACATTGGTCCTACAATTACTTCAATTGAGCCTTTATTTTTAAATTCAAAATCCATATTAGTAGTTATTATATCATTTAAATGATATATTTTTTAATTTCTATTTATTAAATAAAATCCTATTTCCCAAAATTAAAAATTTTTCATTTTTGGGAAATGAGATAACCAATCTGCTATATCAATTATTTCTATCCCTTCGTATTGATAAACTTCGCTTCTAGTACGCGCGATAAGCATTTTATGATAGGCATCTTTAATTTTAAGTAGTGAGTTAACTTCGCGATTAAAAGTATTTTCATTAGTTATATCATCCGAAACCTGTATATAAAGCTTTTCACCGTTTTTAATTGCAACAAAATCAATTTCAGTATCGTACAAAACTCCAGCATATAGTTCATATCCTCTTCTTAATAATTCAATCGCTACAATATTTTCTAACATTCTTCCAGTATCGATACTCTTAGTTCCTGTAAGCGCATATTTAAAAGAATGATCACATAGATAATACTTATCAGAAGATGATAAATATTTTTTACCTTTAATGTCGTATCTTTTAACAGGATAAAATAAGAAGGCATTACAAAGATATTCAAGATAAGATCTTATTGTTTTATGATTTAATTTATCGTTATTACTTGATAGTGTTTTAGCAATATTGCGATATGAAATAATATTAGAAACATTATCCGCTAGATAAGTAGCAATCTTTGATAATAATATTTTATTTTTAATATGATATTTTTGAACAATATCTCTTAAGATGGAAGTATTAAATACATTACTTAAATACTTATATTTATCATTAATAGAATCGTAATCATAAGATCCAGACATTCCACCTAATTTAATATAATTATCAAATGCAGGATAATTATTATCTAATTTATAAATTTTTTTATATTCGTTAAAAGAAAAGGGGAAAACTTCAATTTCAAATGCTCTGCCAGTAAAAAGAGTCGCTAAATCACTTGATAGTAAAAAAGCATTAGAACCAGTAAGATAAATATGATATTTTTCTGAAGAATGAAGGCTATTTATAGCCTGCTCGAAATTAATGCAAAATTCAATTTCATCAACTAATAAAAAATTATTAGAATTCTTTTTATAATGTTCTTTTACATATTTTTCAAAGTCATGTCGATTTCTTAAAGCATCGAAATCTGAATCATTGAAGTCGATATGAATAATGTTAGTATTTTTTAGTTTTTTTAAATATTTAATAAATAAAAACATTAATTTAGATTTACCAGATCTTCTAACGCCTGTAATTACTTTAATATCTTTAGACTTAATTGTAGATATTAATCTAGATAAGTATGTTTCTCTTTCTATTATTTTCATATTTAAATATTACCACCTCGTTTCCCAAAATTCAAAATTTTTCATTTTTGGGAAATGGGATTATTGATTAAATATATAAATATATTTAAAAGATATCAAGAAAATAAGATAATTTTATAGTTTTACAACTTTTAAACGACTACTTTTGATATTTTCTCTACCAAATTTAGCCTCTTTTTTATTATCTAGCATTACAAGATCACCAGTGAATCCACAGGTGTTATTAAGCACTAAGGCACTACCTACTCCATAAGTATCAACCGGGACTTTTAATTTAACCCACTCTTTAATCTTTTCTAATGAGAAGCTAGAAGATACTACTATTTTAACGTGTTTATAATCGTTCTTATCTAAAGCATTACGAAGGGCAAATATAAGTTCTTTACACACTCCATGAGGATCAAATCCTTTTGTAGATTTATTAGTAAAATATTTATCGATTAAGGATAAAGAGGTATCTACTCTAACAGCGCCTAAATCTTTATTAAGCGCTTTCGCGAGTTTAAGAGTATCAGTAATAACATCGTTATTATAATCTACTAATGCAGTGACCTTTTCGTTAGGGAAAGTCTTATGATAATATTTCGCTGCTAAAACAACATCACCTTTACACATTTGGATTAAAGCATGCGGCATAGTACCCATCCCTTTACCACCCCAATATAATCCTTGAGCATCCGTAGATACTTTATTTACTCCTGCAACATAGGTAGCATAGCCATCCCCAGCTTGAGTAAGATAATCATCTTGGCGATCTGCCATAGAAAACATTTGATATTTATTGCCAAGTAATCTTTTAATTCGATAAACATTAGTAGCAACGCTACTACGACGAGCAAGTATCCCATCAATTAAAGATTCTAAGAATCCGAAGTCTTCATAGTGACCTGTAATTTTAAGTACTGGTTCATTAGCCTTTATTAAATCTCCATCGTTAAGCGCTTCAATCTTAAGAGATTTAGGATTAGGAGAGAAAGTCTCTATTAAAGCGATTACTTCATCAATACCACATAACATTACATCATTAGCGCGTTGAAAGAATTGCATAGTAACAATATGACCTTTTAAATGTTTAATCACTATCTTTCTAGTTTTTAAAAAATAGTTCGCGCTATAAAATCCTTTCGCAATCTCTTTTGGAAATTTAAAAGTTTTATTAGTTAAGCGTTTGATCTTACCCGCTTCTTTTAATTTAATTTCTAATTCTTCCATAACTTCTTAATAATTAAACGATAAATCGTTTTATTTTCCTTTCTAAATTTAGCTTCGTATTCGGTTAATGAATCATTTTCATCTAATTTATTATAATTAGGAATATCCTCTTTAATAAAGAACTTTTCTTTATTTAATACTAATTTAGTGTATTCATATAACGGTTTTTGATCAGTCTTAAAAATAATTAATCCATCATCATTTAAGATACGATAATAATCATCCATAAAGATTGGAGAGGTTAATCTACGTTTAGCGTGTTTCTTCTTTGGCCAGGGATCAGAGAAATTTAAATATATTTTATTAATCGAATTCTTTTTTAATGCATGGGATACATTAATAAAATTATCGTAGATAACTCTAATATTATTTAAATTATTTTCTTTAATTTTTTTAACCGCTGGTGCAGCGACTGATACAACTCTTTCTATCATTAAAAAATGCGTCTTAGGGAATTTAGTGGATTGACCAATAATAAAGTCGCCTTTACCTCCTCCTATCTCGATTTCTAAAGACTTATCAAAAAATTTATCTTCTTTAAAAGTAGGATAGGCGATATCAGGATTATCTTTTAAATACGGTAACGCCCAAGGCTTATATTTAGTTCTCATTTAATTTTGCTTAGATTATAGATAGCATGAGCATAAATACTCATCGCATCTTTAATTACTTTAATAGGAATATATTCATTATCACAGTGCATATTATATTCTTTGTTAGAAGGTTCAATACCAAACGCTACAGTGTTCTTTACTTCTTTAGCGTAAGTGCCTCCTCCTAGTACAATTGGTTTACTCTTTTTATCATTAGTCTCTTTTACATAAGCATTTAATAAATTCTTTACTAAAGGAGATTTTAAATCGAATAATAAAGGAGCAACATAATCTTCACTAATTGATTTAGCACCTAGTGTTTTTAAGATATTTTTAATTAATGATTTAGGAGTAGGTTTTTCAGGATAACGGAAATTAATATGTAGAGTTAATTCATTATTTTTGTAATTAACAATACCAACATTATAGACAGTCTCTCCCATTGCTTTAGTTTTATTATAAGCATTAAGCTTTTTACCAGAATAATCTAAAAATAAATCCGCTAATGCTTTACCATCTTTATTTCCGTATTTCTTTAATCCAATTAAGAAAGCGTTCTTACCTTCACTTGGAGTAGAACCATGAGCCGGTATTCCTTTAACGATAACCTTTTTATTGTTATTTAAGATAAAAGTGCATTCTCCAATAACGGTATTACCAGCGTTACCTCCACTAATAGATTTAATTGGAGATAAATTAATCTTTTTCTTAATTATTAAATTACCAATACCTTTCTCGCCATATACGACAGGGAATTTACTATCAGGAGTAAAGCCAAAATCTGGAGCGGGGTGATTTTTTGTATAGGCTTCAAGACAACTTCCACCGATTTCTTCTGCTCCTCCAGCGAATACTTTAACCCTAACATTATTAAGCAAATGAGCGTCTTTTAACGCAATGATTGAATATAAAGAGGCTAGTAAAGGACCTTTATCATCAGCGACTCCTCTACCATAATAATTATTCTTATCTTTCTTAAGATGATAAATATCTTTACTAGAAGGTACTACATCTAAATGTCCAAAAACTTCAATCAATTTTCCTTTACTACCTAACGATAATTCAACATATCTTTTATTTAGTTCAACTTTAAATCCATGTTTCTTACCAATTTTAGAAAATGTTTTTAAGGCTGTATCCACTCCTTTTCCATAAGGTGTGTTTTTGCTTTTAGTCTTATCGTCATCAAAACTAGCGATTCTCACTAGTGTTTCTAAATCCTTTTCTAAAGAAACAAAATAAGGTTTAGTTAATTTCTTAAAGTCCATTTTTTATATTCTCCTGATATATATAGTGCACTCCTAAAATAGTTAGATATGGGTAATAGATAACATCTTTAATAATCGGACGAATGATAGATGATCCTCCACCAGTAATTATTACTTTCATCTTTTTACCTAATATCTTTTGATAATCTTTAATAAATCCATTAATGGCATAAACGCAAGAATAAATAACTCCGTTATTAATACAACTTGTGGTAGTCTTACCCATAAAGTTAGATGAGTATTCTAATTTAATCTCCGGTAATTTATCGGTGTGATAAAACATTGATCGAGCGCTTCCTTGTAAACCAGAGAAGAACGATGCTCCAATAAAAGTATTATCTTTAGAAAGCGCTAATACTTTATTAACCGTTCCTAAATCAAATACTAACGCTGGTCCTTTAAAATGTTTTTTAGCGCTTATTAAATCAGCGTATAAATCACTACCAATTTCTTCCGTATGACATTTAACGCTAAGTTTAAGATTCTTCTTTAACTTGGATATATCAACTATTTTAGCCTTACTAATTTTTTTAATTCCTTTAATAACTGCTTTACTGATTTTATTAACTACACTAGAGATAATAACAACATTAAATTTAAGAGATTTTAAACTTGATAAATCTATATCAGTATTACTTTTAAATACAAAATAACGTTCTACATTATCGTGCTTTAAAAGAGCAACTTTAGTGTAACTATTACCAATATCAATTACTAATTCCATTATTTAAATTGCCACCACATTAACTATTTTATTTTTAACTGTAATAACTTTTTTTATGGTTTTACCAACAATATTCTTTTTAATGATTTCATTTGCTAAGGCAACTTCCTTCATCTTCTCTTCTTCTAAATCTTTTTTAATCTTAATCGTAGTCTTTACTTTACCATTAATACTTAACGCAATTTCTATTTCGTCTAAAACAATTTTAGTTGCATCATAAGTTGGCCATTTAGCATAAGCGATACTCTCTTTATTGCCTAATAAAGAATATATTTCTTCTCCTACAAAAGGACAAATACAACTAAACATCTTTAAGAAGTTAATTAAATATTCTTCATATATTTCATTAGCTTTATATACTTCATTAATAAAGATCATCATTTGGGATATCGCAGTATTAAATTGTAAATTAGTGAAGTCCTCAGTAACTTTTTTAACTGTGTAGTTATAAATATAGTCTAATGAATGATTATTATTTTTAGTCCATTTCTTTTTAATATCTTCACTATTAAAGACTCTCCATACTCTTTCAATAAAGCGTTTACTACCTTCAATATCTTTCATCTTCCAAGGAAGTGAGGCTTCAAGTGGCCCCATAAACATTTCGTATAAACGTAGAGTATCTGCTCCATATTGTTTAATAATGTCATCAGGATTAATAACATTACCTCTACTCTTAGACATCTTTTCGCCATTCTCACCTAATATCATTCCTTGATGGAATAATTTCTTAAATGGTTCTTTAGAAGATACTACATTGATATCGTGCAAGAATTTATGCCAGAATCTAGCATATAGTAGATGGAGCACTGCGTGCTCAGATCCACCAATATATAAATCTACTGGTAACCAGTGATCTAATAATTCTTTATCTCCAATCGCTTTATCATTTTTAGGATCAATATAACGAATATAATACCAACAAGATCCTGCCCATTGAGGCATCGTGTTAGTCTCGCGTTTAGCGATACTACCGTCTTCAAATTTAACATTAAGCCAATCTTTAGCATTTGCTAATGGAGATTCTCCAGTTCCACTTGGAGCGTACTTATCTAGTTTAGGTAATTCAAGTGGTAAATCTTCTTCATTAAGAGGAATTAATTCTTTATTCTCTTTAATAAGCATTGGGATTGGTTCTCCCCAATATCTTTGACGAGAGAATAACCAGTCTCTTAATTTATAATGAACAGTAAAATCACCAGCGTGTAATTCTTTAAGTCTTTCAGTAATTTTCTTTTTTGCTTCATCAATTAATAGACCGTTAACAAAATCACTATTAATGTGTTTAGCGTCATATACCATCGCTTCTTTAGAAATATCACCTTCAAGTACTTGAATCATTTTAATATTATGTTTTTTAGCGAATTCATAATCGCGTGTATCATGCGCTGGTACTGCCATTACGGCTCCTGTACCATAACTTGCTAATACATAATCAGCGATATAAATAGGAACTTCTTTATTATTAATTGGATTAATCGCATAACTACCAATAAAAACACCACTCTTCTCTTTATTTAAATCGGTTCTCTCTAAATCAGATTTAGATGCACACTTCTTTAAATAAGCATCTACTTCTTCTTGATGCTCTTTAGTAGTTAATTCTTTTACTAATGGATGCTCAGGGGCTAAAGTGCAATAAGTACAACCAAATAAAGTATCAGCACGAGTAGTGAATACATCGAATGTTTTATCACTACCTTTTATCTTAAAGGTAACAGTAGTACCTACTGATTTACCAATCCAGTTAGATTGCATATCTAAAGTAGATTTAGGCCAATCTAGATCTTTTAAATCTTCAAGTAATCTATCCGCGTATTTAGTAATCTTGAGCATCCATTGACGCATTGGCATTCTAATAACAGGATATCCACCTCTTTCACTCTTACCATCAATAACTTCTTCATTCGCTAATACTGTTCCTAGTTCAGGACAGAAGTTAACTGGGATATTAGATACATAGGCTAATCCTTGTTTATATAATTGTAAGAATATCCATTGAGTCCATTTATAGTAACTTGTATCAATAGTAGATATCTCTTTACTCCAGTCATAAGAGAATCCTAAAGCTTTAATTTGTTCTTTAAAGTGAGCGATATTTTTTCTTGTATACGCTTCTGGATGAACATTATTTTTTAATGCATATTGTTCAGCGGGTAATCCAAAAGCATCCCATCCCATTGGATGAAGAACATTATATCCTTGCATTCTTTTCATTCTCGCTAAGATATCACTAGCGGTGTATCCTTCAGGATGACCAACATGAAGTCCTTGTCCAGAAGGATAAGGAAACATGTCTAAGATATAATATTTAGGGCGAGAGAAATCATAAGTATCACAATAAAAAGTATTGTTTTTATCCCAATATTCTTGCCATTTTTTTTCTATCGATAAAAAGTCATAATCACTCATACTTGATATATTTTATATCAATTAGAGTTTATAATAAAGAAGTTATATGAAGAAGAAAATTAAACCATCACATAAATATACTTATATAACATTTTTTATTTTATTTTGTGCTTTAACGCTTCTTCTTTGGACGATAGTAGGCACTAAACCATGGCTTAATAATTACACTGATTATATTAAAGAGAGATTATGGGTTGAATTAACTTATATTAGTAGTGCATTCTTAGTGAATCTTATTGGAGTGATTATCTATCGCATTAAAGTATATTATGTAGTAGATGATAAAAAGATTATTCGTTATGGAAGAGTTGAAAGACAATATTTTTATAACGATATTATTTATGTAGATGATGAATATACTAGTAAACATAACGATGCTTTAATCTATTTAAATACTGGTAAATGGATTAATTTAACATTAGATAGTAAAAGAGAATTATTAGAATTAATTAAAGATAAATCTCCTCTTATGAAGAAGGATGATTTTATTCTTAAATATCCTGAAGCTTATCAAAGAATAAAGAAAAGATAATCATTATTATTTGCAATTATTTTTTGCTTACTTTATAGTAAATAGAGTCAATTAGAGGTAATTAATATGTCAAGAGTATGTCCTGTAACTGGTAAGAAACCATTAAGTGGTAATAATAGAAGCCACTCTTTAAGAGCGACTCGTAGAGTGCAAAATGTTAATTTACAAAAGTTCCAAATTAATGTTGATGGTAAAATGCAAACCGTTAGAATGAGCACTCGTGCTTACCGTACTTTAAATAAAAGTAAAAAGAAGTAATTAATAATTTATTATTAAAAAGGAGGCGATTGCCTCCTTTTTTATTTTATCTAATAACTTTTTATTTGTTATAAGGAACTTCTAAAACAATATCACTTAATGGATAAGATGCGCATGGATGAATCCAATTGAATGTAACATCAGCAAGTCTTCTTCCATCAATCGCTTTAGGAGTATAAATCTTACCAGAAATGAGAAGTGAATGACACCAACCACATTCTCCAGATCTACAACGGCTTGGAGCGTGTACTCCGGCTTTCTCCATGGAGTTAAGTAATGATTCATTACTATTACAGGTAAGATGATATTCTTTATTTCTCATTCTTACTACTAACTTAAATTGTTTATTAGCGAGTTCTTTTGGGAAGTCTTTATCGTGAGTAGGATCACCATATTCTCCAAATACTTCCTTACGGAAACGGCGATTAGGAAGTTTAAGTTCTTCCGCAACTTTATCCATTGCTTTATATAATCCACGAGGACCACAAACAAATAAGGAGAAGTCTCCTTTAACATTAGACTTAATAATCTTAGAGTTAATGAATCCTTGTTTATTTTCTAAAACATAGACAACTTTAACTTTCTTACATTTCTTAGCGATAGCATCTAATTCTTTCTTAAATAAGAGAGATTCAGCATTCTTCGCACCATAGATAATAGTAAGATTAAAATCTTCTGTACCATCAACGATTGCTTCTGCCATCGATACAAAAGGAGTAATGCCACTACCACCAGCAACACCAACTACTTGTTTTGCGTCTCTTAATTTAGTGTAATAGAATTCACCTTGAGGACCTGAGATATCAATTACTTGTCCTACTTTAAATTTCTCGTTCGCTACTTTAGAAGAGAATCCATCTTTATTATTTTTAATCGTAATCATATAACTTGGATTTTTATCTAATGCTTTCTTAGGACTAGACGAAATTGAGAATGGACGAGTAACCATAATGTCGTCTACTTTAATATTCATAGCGACATATTGTCCTGCTCTAAAGAACGCTAATTCTTTTTGTTTAACAGGAGTTAATACAAAACTTTTAGCGTCTTTTCTTTCAATAATTTTACTGATTTTACAATGTTGGATAGAAGGATGTAATTGAGCGGCTAATTTATTAGAAACATAATTAAATGGTTTAAGTTCATCACTCGCTTCATTAATATGTTCATCACGAACTTTAACTTGTTTAAGGAAGGCACCAACACCTAATCCTTTTAAATATTTTTTATCATAATTATACTTCGCCATAATTATTCTCCTTTCTTCATATCCATAAGGGCGTATCTAGCCTGTTCAACACCACTTAAATAGGTTTGGCTATATCCATCCATTTGCGTTCCTGCAGAACCACAAAATCTTAAGTGTTTAATAGTATGATCTACTTTATGACCAGATTGAACACGCGCGAACATACCATCCCAAGTATGTGGGATATATCCATATACGTTGCCGTATGGAGAACCAATATATCTTGCCCATGTAACTGGAGTAGCAACAACGACTTCTTCAATATGATCACGAATATTAACTTTTAATTCTTTTTCAAATTGTTCAATCGCTTCTTCTGCTAATTTATCTTTCATTTTAAAGTAATCTTTAACCTTTATATCTTTAAAGACATCACCAACATAGAATTTAGAGAATTGTAATAAGCAGGTTCCCTTTGGTGAACAATCAGGAATCGCTGCATTAAGAATTGTAAAGCAATTCTCTTTATGCGTCTTAAGTGAATTAGAACTATTAAATTGACGACGGTTATTACCAGTAGTTCTAAGGAAGGTATCGTAACCTTTAAGTCCTAATTCTTCCATGCTCTTATCAAGAGCAAAGTACATGGTTAAACAAGGTTGCGCCATGGTTCTAGCGTTCATAGCTTTTCTTTCTCTAACAGGAACTTCTTTCTTATCCATCATCTTCTTAAAGACGGTATCAGGATGGATGTTAGAGATGACATAATCAGCGCTGATATAGGTATCATCATCAAGAACTACTCCATAGCATTTATTACCAACAACATCGAAATATTTAACTGGCGAACAATACCAAATATCGCCTCCATATTTTCTAATCGCAGCGTCAAATGCTAAAGAAATTTCATGACTTCTATCATGACAAATATAAGGTTTACGATATAAGTAGTTATAAGTCATAAAAGAGTATACCGCGAAAGACATCGAATCACTTGGAGTGCCGATATAATCCCAATAAGATTCAATGATTTCTCTTGCCATATCTGGCATTCCAATTCTTCTTAACATCGTATCAGTATCCACTGGTACTAATTTCATTAAATCTTTCCATTGTAAGAGCATTTTAACTTTCGCTAAAGCGCCTGGTTCATTATGATATTTTGCTAACCATTCAACGCCATCCGCGAACATTCTTCCAAATTCTAAGAAGGTTTCTACTGATGCTCTACATCCTGGAACAATCTTCTCCATTTCATCAGTAAAGGCTTTAACTCCTACTGGCATTGAAACATAGAAACTCTTATTACTTTCTAAACTAATTGAACAGAAGGCCTCATCAACAGGTACCCATTTAACTTTAAGTCCGTAATCATCTAATAATCTACGTACTTGTCCTGCAGTTTCTCCTTCTCCCATTTGGCACATTTCATGTAAAGTAGCTTCAAATTCAAAGCGACCTCTTCTAAAGCTAGTTGAACAACCACCAGGTAAGTTATGTTTTTCAAGTAATAATACTTTTTTACCTAACTTAGATAAATAAGTAGCTGCACTTAAACCGCCGTTACCCGCACCAACGATAACGACATCATAATGTAAATGTTCTTTCATGGAATTACCTCTTTAATATATTAATTAAAGCACATTTTATTGAATATAGGTAAAAATATCATTATAATTAACTCGCTTAATTGTGGAGGATTACCCAAGTGGCTGAAGGGGCGGGCTTGGAAAGCTCGTAGGCTCTTAACCGGGCGCTAGGGTTCAAATCCCTAATCCTCCGCCAATTAGATATTAAAGAGCATTATGCTCTTTTTTTATTTAACTTTTGGTCGAGCAAAGCGACCATAAACTTGTTTAACACTAGTAACATTAATAAAACTATTAGGATCACATTCTCTTGCCGTCTTCACAACATTCATCGTCTCAAAAGTAGATACAATAATATAAATAACAATATATTCTTCTCCTGAGAACGCACCTTTACAATGCATAATAGTCGCTCCATGAGGAGTGCTACTAAGAATTAACTTAGCCAATTTCTCATTCTTAGTAATAATTTCAATTTGTTCTTTCTTATTATTACGAGTAATAATATCAATTACAATTGAAGATACTAAAGAGAAAATCATTACAAAGAAGATAATAATAAATCCATTCGCGATGGCTGCTCCATGATTAATAGGATTAACTCCATATATTTGAGAGAAAGTATTTAATACTGCGAATAAGATAACTACAAATGTATTAATAATCATAATATAACGACCAACATTATTAGATTTTCTCATAGAGAAATAATAAGATAATGTATCCGCGCCTCCGCTAGATGCGCCACAGGAAAACGCTAGCGCGCTTGCTGCACCTGAGAATACGCCAGCTAAAAAAGCGCGCGCAAGTAATCCTGCTTGTAAATAATAAGTAGGATTATTACTAGGCATAGGAATAACGCATGCTACTTGAGTTGCTAATTCATCAACAAAAGGAATGTTAACGTAAATAGTCATAATTGAAGTAGCGATAATATTTAACGTAGTAAAGATAGCGAATCTAAACCCTATTTTCTTAAACGCTAATATGATAATTGGTAAGTTAAATATCGCATAAGAAATAGAATAAGTAATAGTCATTATTTCTTGTGAATCGCTTCGTAATCCCATTAAAACTGCAAGAGATACAGTTCTTGCTAGTCCAGCAGTACCTCCTGAAATAAGTGTTAAAGAATTAGCAACATTAGGAGATTGAAACATTTTAAATGTTAATGCAAATAAAAGCGCTGAAACCATAGTTAGTAAAAATGAATTAAGGTATTCAGTAAAGATTTTAGTTTTATTATGCTTAGATAAATAAGTACGGTATTGATTACGCCAATTTGCTATTAACTTAGACATAAAATTATCGACACTATTCTAATATAAGTTTAAAATAATACAACTAAATTTCATTTTATTAGTTTTATAACTAATCAAGCCTAATGAAATATATTTGCAAAACTAGTTAAGGTGGGATATTATATTGCGGTATATATTTTTACAAAATATTTATGAACATTTTAAAAACAATTGGTAGCGTATTCGTTAAAATCTGGCGTTGGATTAAAAACACTGCGTGGGTTCAACCACTTTTGATTGTTGGCACTATCTTTGGTGTTATCTTTGCTATTCCTTCAATATCGAACGGAATCCAAAGTTTAATTAACGGCGCAAATAGCGCGGATGCTTTTTATCATAATTTCCAAAAGAGTATGGAAGGAGATAAGAATAGCGCTGCCGATAAATTCTTAAATAATTACAAAGAAAAAGAAGAGCAAGAAGAAGAGTATACTCTTCCTACTGATGAACAAAAATATTTCTTATTGTTTACTTCTGCTAATAACTCATCTACTAAAGATATTAAAGAAGGATTTGAAGCATTACGTGATAACTGGGGAGGAGATTTCGCTCCAACAGTATCAAGCGAAAGTTTTAAATTATTCACTATCTATACTGATGAAGAAACTAGCACCACCACTCCTAATGAAAGTGCGTTCTCTAAATTCTTAAATAGACATCTTTCATTCTTTGAAAAGGCTAGTGAAGTTGGATTAAACTATAGTGCCTATACTCTTAATGGTAAAGTGAGCAAAGACGATTTAGAAAATCTTGCATGTCCCGATCCATCTAATTTTAAAGTTCCTACTTTAATGTTAGTTGACTGGAACAATAGGGAAGAAATATACGAAGGCGAACCTAATCAAAACGGTGGCATTAAACAAGTCTTCTTCGATGTCCCTGGTGATAACAGTGTTGCGAAAGCAAAACTCTTATATCAATGCTGGAATAATAAAGGCGATTTCTCTCATCGCACTGATGACTAAAGATATTTAATTATTTTACTAGAAACATAAGGAGAAAGGTCTTCTCCTTTTTTCTTTAAATCTTTGACTTTACTAGAGGAGATATCTTTTACTGATTTATCAGCTTTATAAATAATTGTAGTAATATCGTTATTTAATTTATGATTAATAATCTTCATATTATTTTCGTATTCAAAATCTTTAGCGTTTCTCAGTCCACGAATCAAATATTTTATATTATGCTTCTTTGCATAATTAACCGTTAACCCTATAGTAGAATCAACTTTAATACCTCTAATACCTTTAGTAGATAATTTAATAAATTTAATTCTATCTTTTAACGAATAAGTAGGCTTTTTGTTTTCATTAACCGCAACTAAGATAGTAATCTTATTAAAACGTTTAAGTGCTTTCTTAATAATATTAATATGCCCTAATGTAATAGGATCAAATGTGCCGGCGAATATTGCTTCTTTATTTATTTCCATAATATCGTTACGTATGTCTTACCGTATTTATATTCTTTAATCTTCTTATAATTGTCTTTAATGCTTACTTTACTTTCACTTTCAATAACGATAACCGCATCTTCTTTAAGTATAAAAGTAGCCTCATCAATAAATTTTTGATAATCGTTCATTCTATATGGAGGATCTAAAAATAGAATATCAATTTTGATATTATGATTAATTAAATCTTTAAGAGCGTCGATATAATTACAAGAATATATCTTCGCATTTTCTATTTTTAGATTCTTAATATTTTCTCTAATCGTTTTAACCGCTAAAAAGTCATTATCAACTAAATACCCATAACTAGCGTCTCGACTAATTGCTTCAATCGCGAACGCTCCTGAACCCGCAAATAAATCTAAAACTACACTATTAGGAATTTTAAAAGATATAGCACTAAAAATAGCTTCTCTTACCATATCTTTAGTAGGACGAGTAGCGTCTCCTTTAGGCATCGTTAATTCGCGATGACGATATTTACCACCAACGACTCTCATAAACTAAAAATATTATACATCTTTTGTGCTATATTATTTACGTGGAAATTTTAAAAATAGTAAAAGATAATAATTCATTATTAAGAAAGAAAAGTATAGAAGTAAACATGCCTTTATCTAAAGAAGATAAGGACACGCTTTTATCAATGCTAAACTATTTAAAGAATTCTCAAGATGAGAAATATCGAGAAGAACATAAAGAAGTTAGAGAAGGAATAGGACTTGCTGCGCCACAAATCGGAATGCTTAAAAGAATGTTAGTAATTCATTTCTTTGATGGAGAAGAAGAGATTACTCATGCTTTAGTAAATCCTGTTATTATCTCTAATAGCGTTCGTAAATGTGTATTAAGTAGTGGCGAGGGATGTTTAAGTGTAGATAAACATCATGAAGGTTATGTATATCGCGATTATAAGATAAAAGTAAAAGCTTATGATGCAATAAAAGAGAAAGAAGAAATAATTACTGCTGTAGGAATTGAATCTATCGTGTTACAACACGAAATTGATCATCTAAACGGAATTTTATATTACGACCGTATTAACAAAATGAATCCTAATTTTGTCCCCGACGACTTTATTAAAATTTAATTTTGTTTGCAATAAAATATAAATTAAATACAATAATACTTAACTTACTAGTGCCGCACTAGTTAGATCATCATTCATGTTAAATAAATATTTTTATTTGTGAGGTTTATTATGGAAAATTTAAATAACGGAATTAAAGTGTACGCTCTTGGAGGCTTAGGAGAAGTTGGTAAAAATACTTATTGTTTAGAAAGCGACCAATCAATTTTAATGATAGATGCAGGAGTTAAATTTCCTGAGGCTAATCTCCCAGGTGTTGATTATGTAATACCAGATTACACTCATTTAAAACTTAATCAACATAAGATAAAAGCATTAATTATTACTCATGGTCATGAAGACCATATTGGAGGAATCCCTTTCTTAATCCAAATGGTAAGAATTCCTATAATTTATGCCCCTAAACTTGCAGCGGAATTAATTCGTCATAAGTTAGATATGATGAGAGTAAAAGAACCCGTAAATATCATTGAATATAATTCTAATTCCCATTTCAAAATTAATGGTGATGAAATGAAAATATCTTTCTTTAGAGTAACTCATTCTATACCAGATGCTTTTGGTATTGTAATAGATACTAAAGAAGGGAGAATCGCTACTACCGGTGACTTTAAAATCGATTTAACTCCTGTAGGAGAAGATATTGAATTAAAGAAAATTGCGCACTTCGGAGAAGAAGGAGTGGACTTATTATTAAGCGACTCCACTAACGCTGAAATTGAAGGATATACTCCTAGTGAAAAAAATGTCTACCAATCCATTAATGATGTATTTAGAAAGGCTCCAGGTAGAGTAATAGTATCTACCTTCTCTAGTAACATATCACGTATCCAACAAGTTGCTATTGCCGCATATCAACATAATCGTAAAATAGCCATCGTTGGTCGTTCAATGGAATTTGCGATTCAAGTATCACGTAAATATGGATATATTAAAATACCAGATACTTCATTAATTAATGTAGAGAACATTAATAATTTTAAAACACATGAAATATGTCTAATTTGTACTGGCTCTCAAGGCGAGGTTAACGCTGCTCTTAGTAAAATCGCTCGTGGAGAACATAAAAATGTTCATATAATTCCCGGTGATACAGTAGTATTCTCTTCTTCTCCAATTCCAGGTAACGCCGAATCAATTGAAAGAGTAATAAACGCTTTATCTAAATCAGGAGCGAATATCCTTACTAACGGAGTGTTCTCTTTACATAGTTCTGGTCACCCAAGTAGACAAGAATTAAGATTAATGCTTAAGTTATTTTCTCCTAAATTCTTTATGCCAAGTCATGGAGAATATCGTATGCTTAAACTTCACGCTGGTATAGCAGAGGCGACTGGAGTAAAGAAAGAAAATATCTTTATCTTGGATAATGGTGAATCTATTCAATTAAAGAACCATATCGTTACAAGAAGTCAAAATGTTCCCGCAGATGATATTTATATCGATGGATATAACATCAACGGAATACACGCTAATATCATAAAAGAAAGAAAAATATTAAAAGAAGAGGGTCTAGTAATTATCTCTTGTTTTATTGATTTAAAAGACCATAAGATACTTAAAAAACCAAAGATTTCATATCGTGGATTTGTTATAGATAACGAAGATAAGTTTAGAACTATGATAGAAAACGCTGTTTATGAAGAAGTAAGATTATCGCTCCGAGACCCAATTGAAAACATTAAACAAAAGATGCGTCACACTACTCGAAATTCAATTCATCAATTCACTGATCGTGATCCTTTAGTAATACCAGTTTTATTGACTAAGAATTAATATGTTTATCCTTGCTTCATCTTCTCCTAGAAGAAAAGAATTAGTGAAGAAAATCACTAAATCTTTTAAAGTGGTTAAACCTAATATAGATGAAAGAATTTATAAATTTTCTCCCTCTACTTATGCTTTAGAATTATCTAAATTAAAAGCTTATGAAGTTTATTCTAGATATCCTAACGATGACGTTTTAGCATGCGACACTATTGTATTATTAAATAATAAAATTATTAATAAACCAAAAGACGATAAAGAAGCTATAAAGATATTAAAACTATTATCTAATAAAACGCATTTAGTGATATCAGGTTATACCTACATAAATAAAGAAAGAGAGATAAACCGCCAAGTAGTGACAGAAGTAACATTTAATAGATTAAATGATAATTTAATTAATAAATACGTTAAACAAGGATACGCGAAAGGTAAAGCTGGAGCGTACGGTATACAAGATCCATTTAACTTGGTTAAAAAAATAGAAGGAAGTTACGACAATGTCGTAGGCCTTCCAACTGAAGATATAAATAAATTTATAAAATAATTATTTTTTTATCTCGTATTTATTCTCACAAGTTTTATAAGTCGAACAAACTTTACAATTACTAAAGGCGTATTCTCTCGCACGAGGAATAAAACTAGTAATATCATATTCGTTATATCCTACTTGCATCTCATTATCGTTAACGATAATCGGACGATGTAAGACAGTAGGATTTTTTAATATAAAATCAATTATTTCACTAACCTTCATCTTATCTAAATTAATTTTATTTTCTTTAATAATCTTACTTCTCATTGAAATAATATCTTCCGTGCCATTCTCACTTTTAGTGAGTAGATAAAGTAGATCACCGTAATTTAAATCTTTAAATATATTTATTTCTTGAAAGGGTATTTTTCTACGTTTAAAAAACGCTTTCGTCTTTCGACAACTAGAACAAGATGGAGAAACGTAAATTTTAATCATAAATTCATTTTTAATTATATCTCTTTTTATTTTATAAAAAAGTTATATGATATTTATTAGGAGCTAATTTATGAAAATAACTGATTTGTTAACTGCAAAAACAATTGTTTTAAACGCGAAAGCAAAATCAAAAGAAGAAATTATTAAAAAAGCAGTCGCTACGATTAATAATAGCGGTGCTATTAAGAATATTGATGAATATTCTAAATTAGTATTTCTTCGTGAAAAGAAATCTACCACTGGTGTTGGTGAAGGAATCGCTATTCCTCACGCTAAAGGAGATTGTGTTAAAAAACCTGCCCTTGCTGCACTTGTGATTAAAGATGGCGTTGATTATGAAGCACTAGACGGAGAGAAAGTTCAATTATTATTCTTAATTGCTGCTCCTAATACTGAAAGTAATGTTCACTTAGATGTTTTAGCAAGATTATCTAATTTATTAATGCATCCTGAATTTAAAGACAATTTAATAAAAGCTAAAACTAATAAAGAATTTATTAAGATTATTAACGATGCTGAAAACGAAAAAATAACCGCAGAGAACGCTAAAGGTGATAATACCCACGCAACTGTTTTAGGTGTTACCGCATGCCCTACTGGTATTGCTCATACCTATATGGCTGCTGAAGCGTTAGAGAAAACCGCTAAGGAAATGGGAGTACCAATTAAAGTAGAAACTAATGGTACTGGTGGTATTAAAAATAAACTTACTGAAGAAGATATTAAACACGCAGTCGGTATTATTGTTGCCTGCGACGTTAATGTTCCTATGGAAAGATTTAATGGTAAAAAGATATTACAATGCGGTGTTGCTAAAGCAATCCATAAACCAAAAGAATTGATTAATGAATCGCAAAGAACTGATTTACCTGTCTACTTTCATAGTGGAGATAACAGCGCTGAAACAAAAGATAAAGACGATAAAAAAGGTGTATTCCACACTATCTACAAACACTTAATGACTGGTATCTCTCACATGGTTCCAGTTGTTGTAGCTGGTGGTATTATCTTAGCGCTAAGCTTCTTTATTGATTCATGCTGTGGATTTACTAAGAACTTAGGTACTAACAACCCATTCGCTAATATACTTAATCAAATCGGTAAATTTGGATTAGGCACTGTAATGCTTCCTGTATTAGCAGGATTTATTGCCTATTCAATTGCAGGTCGTGCTGGTTTAGCTGCTGGTATGATTGGTGGTTTGTGTGCCTCTAAAGGTCAGTTCTCTTTGCTATACATTATTCTAGAAAGATTATATGGAAGCGATTATGATCTAGCTCAAATGTTAGCTCAATCTGCTGCAGGATTCTTAGGTGCAATTGCTGCAGGATTTATTGCTGGCTACGCCGTTTTATTCTTGCAACGTAAGGCATTCGCAAAAATGCCTAAGGCAATGTTTGGTGTTAAATCTGTCTTCTTAGAGCCAATTTGCAGTGTTCTAATGACTGGCTTAGCGATGGTATTAGTCAATGTTCCTATAGCTTTTATTAATATCGGTATTAATAAAGGATTATTACTTCTTAATGATCCTAAATTAATGTATATCTTAGCATTTATAGTCGCTGCATTAATGGCAACCGATATGGGTGGTCCAATTAACAAAGCATCACATTACTTCTGTTATTTCTTATTAGAACAATATGTATTTAAAGACGCCGATCCAGCTTTACGTAATTTAGCATTAGTTATAAATGCTGCTCACGTTGTTGGTATCATGGTCCCTCCAATCGCATGTGCTGCATGTGTTGCGTTATTCCCACAAAAATTTAAGAAAGGCGATAGACAAACAGCAATCGCTGATGCTTTAACCGGATTCTGCGGAATTACTGAAGGTGCAATTCCTTACGTTGCTAAAGATCCATTACGTGTTATTGTATCAACTATGGTTGGTGCTGGTGTAGGCGGAGTTGTCTCTTGCTTAGGCGGTTTAGGATGTATGTCTGCTGAAGGTGGTATCTTCGCGATGATTATTGGTTCTGGTAATAAGAGCGAAATGGTCAAATGTTTATGGGGTCTATTAGGTGTTCTTGTCGGTGTTATCATTGCTGCTATTATCATGGGTCTATTAAAGAAAGATGTTGATCCTACTGAAGCAGCGCTTGGTAAATGGAAAGGACTTTCGTTTAAGAAAATATTCCATAAAAAATCTGCTGCTAAAGCAAAATAATAAACAAAATTTAATTTTATTTCCTATAATATTTAACGAGGTTAAGTATGCGTATATTAAGTGGTATTAAACCTACCGGGGAATTAACTTTAGGTAATTACCTTGGAGCATTAAAAAACTTCAAAGCATTTGAAGAAAAAGGTGAATGCTTTATTTTTATTGCTGACTTGCACGCATTAACTTTACCAATTGATCCTAAAGTATTAAAAGAAAACTCAAAGAGTTTAGCAGCCTTTTATCTAGCGAGTGGTCTAGATCCTAAGAAGACTACTTTATTCTTACAAAGTGATGTAAGCGCACATAGTGAACTTAATGCGATATTACAAAATTATTTGTATATGGGTGAATTAAGTCGTATGACTCAATTCAAAGATAAAGCTAAGAAGATGAATGATAGCGCGATTGGTTTAGGATTATTTGCTTATCCAGTATTAATGAGCGCGGATATTCTTCTTTATGATGCGGATGTAGTCCCAGTAGGAGAAGATCAAGTTCAACATATTGAACTTACTCGTGATTTAGTGAATAGATTTAATAAAAGATACGGCAAAGTTTTAGTAATGCCTAAAGCAAATGTTAGTAAAGTCACTCGTAGAATTATGTCTTTATCAGACCCTAGTAAGAAGATGTCTAAGTCTGATCCTAAAGGAGATATTTATCTAAAAGATACTCCTGATGTAATTCGTAAGAAAGTTATGAGTGCGGTTACTGATAGTGGCGCTGAAATAAAATACGATGAAGTTAATAAACCAGGTATTTCTAATTTATTAAATATATATGCTGGTATAAAAGGAATTAGCGTAGAAGAAAGTGAGAATCACTTTAAGAATTATCGATACGGTGATTTTAAAAAAGAAATTGCAGATACCATTATTAATGAATTAGAACCATTCATGAAACGTTATAACGAAATTATGCAATCTAATTTAGTAAATGAAGTATTAAAAGAAGGCGCAAAGAAAGCTAGTAAAGTTGCCAATGTTACTCTTAACCGAGTGAAAAACGCGGTTGGATTATTTAATGAAAAATAATTATTTATTTGCAGTTGATTTAGATGGAACCTTATTAAATAAAAAGAAGAAGGTTCCATTTTTAAGTAAACGTTATTTAAATAAGATCAATAAACAAGGATACAAAGTTGTACTTTGTAGCGGTCGCCCGGCTAGAAACATTAAAAAGTTTTACGATGAATGTCGTTTAGATGGACCTATTATCGCTCTTAATGGACTTCATCTACATCATCCTAATAATCCTAATTTAGATACAAGAATATTCTTCTCCCCCAGGAAGATTAAAGAAATTGTTAAATTAGTGAGTAAGCATTTTAAAATTAAAAATATTATTAACGAAACCGATAAAGAGATTTATATCACTAACGATAAAGCACATCTAGAATATAACTTTTGGTTAATTAATATGAAAGTAGAATACGGTACTTTAGATGACAATCTAAAACATCCTGTTATGACTTTCATAATGGAATTAGAAGACCCACATTTTGATCAAGAGAAATTAAAGCAATTATTTAAAAACACTGGATGCAATGTCCGCTGTTGGGTAGATAGTTATCAAGGATATATAGAAATATTTGAAGAACATTCTAATAAAGATCGAGCGATTAAAGAAATCGCTAAAGAAATGAATATAGATATTAATAATGTGTATGCATTCGGCGATGATTTAAATGATATAGAAATGCTTAAAAGTTTACCGAATGCATACTGCATGAAAAACGCTCAAGAAAGCGTTAAAAAAATATCGCACTTATTTACTAAGCACGATAATGAACACCAAGGTGTTAAAAAAGAAATTAAGCGCATTATAAAGACTTTAAAATAGTCTCTTCTTTTTCATTTAAGTTAGAAGTAAATGTTTTATTAGATAAATAGGATAATTTGCCTTTTATATTATGGAATTCTAATTTATAAGCATGTAAGAATTGATTTTCGTAATGATATTTATTTCTAAATTCATGGTTTAGGTTAAAGTTACCGTATTTTGCGTCTCCAATTACCGGGTGATTAATGGATGCCATATGGACTCTTATTTGATGAGTACGACCAGTAATTAGATGAATATCTAATAAAGTATAGTCTTTATAATTCCTTTTTATTTTATATTCAGTAATTGCGGTTTTACCATTCGCATCAATTTTTACAAGATTAGAAGAAGCATCTTTTTTTAATGGAGCGTTCACTACTCCAGCTTCTTTAACTTCCCCTACTACTAAGGCTAAATAATATTTATCTAGTTCATCTTTATTCTTAAATAACTCTTCCATTATTTGTAGTGAATCCATATTCTTCGCGAATACGATTAATCCAGAAGTATTCCGATCTAATCTATGACATGGAGCAGGAGTAAAAGCATTTACAAACAAGGGAGAATATTCTCCTTTATTAATAAGATAAGAGATAACTTGGTTCGCTAAAGTTCTTACTTTTTCATTTTTATCTTCGTGAACTAATATCCCTTTTTCTTTATTTAAAATAAGTAGGTTATCATCTTCATAAATTATCTTAGAGGTAAAAGTAGTAGGAACATAAACTTTCTTATTTTTAAATTCCTCTAGTTGCTCATCTTTAATATAAATACGAAGTATATCATTAGACTTTAATAAGTAAGATTTATCCACCCAATGTGAATTAATCTTAACGTCTTTCTTACGAAATAATTTTTCAATAAATCCTAAAGGAGCCTCTTTTAAATATTTTTTAACATATTTAAAAACAGTTTGATTAGCTTCAATATCTTTAATAATTATTTCTTTCATTTATTAATAATCTTTAAGAAAGTTTTTTTACCTTTCTTAACTTTAATGCCTTCTTTTAAAGACGCGAGAGTAATAATTAAATTAACATCAGTAACTTTATTATCGTTAATCATTAAACCGTTTTGTTCAATTAATCTTCTTGCTTCACCTTTAGAAGAGACTAGACCGCTAAGCAATAAAATATCAAGAACACCAGTATCTTTATCAACGTGAATCTCTTTACTAGGGATATTCGAGGCATTACCAGAGAATGCACTCTTAGCCATCTCACTAACTTTATTCGCTTCGTCTAATCCATGTACAACTTTAGTTAATTCAAAGGCTAAGATTTGCTTTAATTCATTAATTCTTTCACTAGGATAAGATTCATATTCATGAATTTTATCAACTGGAATATAGGTTAGTAATTTAAAACATTTAATAACATCTTTATCATCAATATTTCTCCAATATTGATAAAAATCATAAGGAGAAGTTTTCTTGCTAGAGAGCCAAACTGCACCTTTTTCAGTCTTACCCATTTTCTTACCTTCACTATTAAGTAATAAATTAATAGTCAATGCATGAGCATCTTTGCCAGTCTTCTTACGAATAAGTTCAGTGCCCGCAAGCATATTGCTCCATTGATCATCTCCGCCGAATTCTAAATTACATCCATAGTGAGTAAATAAATGATAGAAGTCATAAGCCTGCATAATCATATAATTAAATTCTAAAAAGGATAAACCCTTTTCCATTCTTAATTTATAACACTCTGCACGTAACATATTGTTAACCATAAAATATGGGCCAACTTCGCGAAGCACATCAACGTAATTAAGTTTAAGTAACCACTCACTATTATCGACAACAATCGCCTTATTTAAATCAATGAAATGAGATATCTGCTCTTTAAAGCATCTTACGTTATTATCGATTTCTTCTTTAGTTAGCATCTTTCTCATATCAGTGCGACCACTAGGATCACCAATATGACCAGTACCACCACCGAGTAAAACAATCGGTGTATTACCAGCATCTTGTAAGCGTTTCATAAGCGCTAAAGTCATAAAATGACCAACATGAAGAGAATCCGCAGTAGGATCAAAACCAATATAAAATTTAGCCTTACCGTTATTTACTAAATCACTAATTTCTTTTTCGTTAGTGACTTGAGCAATTAATCCACGAGCCTTTAACTCATCGTAGATTTTCATTATTTAACTCCTGGATTATTATCGTTATTATTAGCAGGATTAATAACTGGAGTATCGCTAAGAGCAGAAGTAGATTTAAGTTCTTCAACTGGTTTAGTATCAACTTCCTCTTCTTTTTCAATAGCCTTAGGTTTATCTTCAACAATCTTACCGTCACTTACAACGATTTCGTCTTTCTTTTCAATATCGCTCATCATTGCACTTAAACGTTGTTTACGTCTAATCTCACGATCAGTAACACGATCAATCTTTTTAGCGAATACACATAAAACAATAATCGCAAATATTACTGCAACACCGATAATAATAAAACCTAAATAACGCCAAGGGAAATTACCTTGAGCCTTATATAAATCAGAAGTGACTCCTAAATTATCAGCGATGATACCTAAAAGTAAGAAAACAAAACCAATAATTCCAACAACGATACTGGAACAATATAAAACTAATTCTTTACGACTTAGTTTCTTAAACATTAGTTCTTCTTCTCCTCAGGTTTTTTATTTGCGTTAACATCAACTTTCAATTCGTTGTTGTTCGCTTTACTCTTTTGGAGTAATTCATTAATGGCAGGTTCATATAATTCCTTCCATTCTTTTTCGCTCTTTTCTAGATATTCACGAATAACTTTTCTTCCTTCTTCAAAGATATCTTTAAATTTCTTATCTTTAGGAAGAGCGCGACGACCACTAGTTTGTTCGATAGTCTTTAAGACTAAATCAGCAATATTCCAAGTATCTTCATCAGTCGCTTTTTGGTTATCTCTTAAGAATTTAATGTGATTAATAATCTTAGTTAATTCGCCTTGAATGAAGTTAGATTGAGGAGTGACTTCTCCTTTAGCTTCATTGCGCGCCTTGTTATATTCAACAAATAATCTTTCTAAGTCGCCGAATAAGCAAGTATAGCAAACTGCACGATACATCTTCTCATCAGCAACAATTAATTTCATTAATGAATCTTCAAATAAATTATTTTGACGAGCAAATCCTAAATGCGCAGCGACGACATTATTTAAATCTTCACGTAATGGAAGAACAGTGTCATAAATCGCCATATGTTGACCATTATCAACTCTTAATTCGTTATTAGCGACTTTACAAATAGTCGAATCGTCCGCATAAACAGAAGCGTATAAAGCATTGACTTCGTCTTTAATCTTTTTACCAATCTTTTCGTTTTTATCTAAGAATTGTTTTAATGCAGTAGGTTGTTCAATTTCAACCATTAAGCCTTTCTTCTTATAATCAAAGGCTTTTAAATCATAACTAGTGCGATTTAAAGCGTACTCTAAAGTATCACGTACAACTACGTTGTAGTGAAGTAAAGTTACGATTGATAATGATAAGTTATTCATATTTTTTTCTCCTTTATAAATATTTTTCTAAATCACTTACTCGTCGTATGACGTGTTTAGCCTCTTTTTTAGTTTCCTTTGAGGCATTCGCCATACAAAAACTATTTTCAAAAGTTTGAAACATGGAAATATCATTTCCGCTGTCACCGACTACCATAACATTATGGTGGTTTATTTTAAGATAATCAAGATATACTTTTATTGCACTAGCTTTTGTATCAGTAATATTAGTCATCTCTATACTAGGTCCGTTATAGGCAAAAGCGAAATCTTTATAACGTTTCATCATATCTAACATACATTTATAACAATATTCTTTTTTCTTTTTACTCGGTCCAAAGAAAAACATAATTTTATAAATATGATCAGATTTTAAACAATGTTTAATTACTTCATCGTTTTTAATCGCTTTTTCTTTATAGACACCTTGGTCTAATTGATATATCAAAAATCCTAAACGATTAATAAGGCCAAATTCTTGACGAGGCACGACTAAATTATGCTCTTTGCTCATTAATAATAAGCCAGAAAATTTATATCTCTTTTTAGCGTCCTCTAATAAATTCATTAATCTTTTATTATTAATAAAACTTTGCTTGATGAATTTATCGTTAACAAAGACAAATGAACCATTGCATCCTGATAAATCAACATTACGTTTTAGTCTATTTCTCACGAGTTTTAAATAATCATAATTTCTACCGCTAACTAAAAGTACACGACCGCCTTCATCAATAAATTTACGTAAGAAAATTTTATTCGAAGAGCTAATCATACGAATTCGTTTCTTAGGATAGAATAAAGTTCCATCTAAATCAGTCGCAATTACTTTGTTTTTGGCGTTCATAAAATATAGATTATTTTAGTGCTCAATAATTATTAATATTTATTTAATTTTGTTTTCAGCTTCTAATAGACCGTATCCGCCGTCAACACGACGATAGACAACCGCAATCTTATCTTCATCAACATCTAAGTACATAAAGAAATCATGATCAATTGCATCCATTCTTGCTATCGCTTCTTCTACTGTCATTGGCTCTAAATATATAGATTTAGTTCTAACTACT
>JAZLFE010000066.1:0-8017 GCA_045615605.1 Bacilli bacterium
TAGGTATCGACTTTACTGATTTTGATTTAGTGACAGATGCTACTCCAAATGAGATGAAAGAATTCTTATTAGACTTTGATTATACATACGCTAGATTTGGTAATGTTCATTATAAGAATATTGATATCACTACTCTTAGAGTAGAAGATGACTATAAAGATTATCGTCATCCTTACTTTATTAAATTCACTAATAAATTAGAAGAAGATTATCTTAGGCGTGACTTTACTATTAACGCTTTATATATTGACGATAATCTTATAGTCTATGACTACTGTAATGGATTAGACGATTTAAAGAATAAGATTATTAGATTTATTGGTGATCCTAAAAAAAGAGTAATAGAAGACCCATTAAGAATATTAAGAGCGGAACGCTTTAAGAACAAATTAGGATTTACTATTGAAAAAAAATCTCTTAAAGCGATGAACGCTAATAAGAAATTATTAGAGAAGTTAAATACTAATAAAATTAAACAAGAATTAAAGAAAAACAATTCTTTATAGAATTATGGTAATATAAATACCCTTATGAGTAATAACATAGTATTAGCGATTAACTTTGAATACACTTTAATGGAATTTTATAAGTCCCTTTCTTTAACTGAGAATGATATAGCAGTTATCTTTATGGTTAAACATTTATTAGAGCAAAAGAATACTCTTATTACTGCTGATCTATTATCTATTAAGATGAAGTTACCTACTAGTGAGATAGATCAAATTTTAGTTAATTTAATGAAGAAGGGTTATTTAGCGTATAAACAAACCTCTAAAGGGTTAGTAACCTCCTTAGAGCCATTAGAAGAGAAATTATCTAAGATGTATCAAATGGAAATTGCTAAAGATGCTTCTAAACGTTTTAATGAAGAAAGCGAGAAAGCGATTAAGAATATATACGAAGTATTTGAGAAAGAATTAGGTAGAACATTATCTCCAGTTGAATTCTCTTTAATTGATGAATGGGTTAATAATGGTATAAAAGAAGATGATATTATTAACGCTTTACATGAAGCATTACATAAAAAGAAAACGTCATTAAAGGCGGTTGATAAGATTTTAATGAATTGGCAGGCTCGTAAAGATATTGAAGAAGAAGGTCATTCAGCGATTAATGAATCCTGGAAGAAAGGGATTAATGAGACGATTGATATTGCATCTAAAAAGTGGAGTGATAAATAATATATGTTTTGTGATATGTATTTAATTCCTTTTAATTTTGTTGATCCTAAAGAGATTAAATATCCTAGTGATTATAAGAAGAAGTTCTCTACTTTTAAAGATGGTAACGATATCTTAGTAGCGTACGCAGAAACAATGATTATAATGCAACGCTGGGATAAGTTACATAACGAAAAGAAAATTGATGATGAACTCACTAAGAAAGTATTAGAAATTAAAGATGCTTTATATCATAAATGCTTCACTACTAAACACCAGTCTATTATGTTCCATAGTGAAGAGATGACAGAACAATTTAATTATATCTATTATTTAATACTTACTTCTTTAAAAGAATTAGAGAAGTAATTACTTAATATATTTATCGACAATCTTTAAATAATTAAATGGGGGTGTGTACTCCCTTTTAATTAAGTGTCCGTATTTTCTAATATCCTCTATTGGGATAGATCTTCTTTTTTCGTTTTTATAATAATTAATTACGTATTTAGCGTCTAAATAATAAACTTCTTTTAATAATGCGAATTCGATTAAGAAGAACGCAATTCCTTTATGGAACAATACTCTTTCTAAATGTTCTATTTGATGAGGAGTGATGTTATTAAGCGGGAATGAAGTTTTTATTTTAGTACTTTTCGCCTCAAAGTCTAAATAATAGCCTTTATACACTCCGTTATAGTCTGTAGTAGATTGTTTTTCAAAATATGCACTAGTGATTTTAGCGTTCTTACTATAGTCGACGGATACAACATTAATAGGAGTCGGTCTCTTCGTTATTACTCCAATATTATTCTTAATATAATATTCATTGCTTTTATTAATTAAATCTTCAAACGCCATTCCTCGATTTGAGGCACTAGCTAAATGGCGTCTATGAGTAGACTTATTTTCACTTTTAATAAAACTTTTGCCATTAGGATAATTAATCATATCTAAATAATAACTTATATTTATTAGTTTTTGTGACCACTTATTTAATAAAAGTATCGAAGCTAATAAAACATAGCTTTTAACGAACGCCTAAAAGTTTTATAGATATTGTAATAAGGGTTTTAAATTATTTCTTAGGATATTTCTTCCAAATATCTATTCCATTTTGAAATTCTTTAAGCATTGATAGTTTTTGATTAAATAGTTCTTTAATAAGAGGATATCTTTCTTTTTGCTCACTAGTGTCTTTTTGATAAATACTAAAGTCAGGATTAATCTTATTAAGATTGATACATTTACGATTTTTAACGTATTTAAGTAAATCTAATTCTCTTTCTACAAAGCAGTGTGTCTTAATTGTATTAAGTTTAACTTTCTTTAACTGATCTAGATTATAGTTATAAAACATTGAATTACCGGTATCATATAGTGGGGCGAACCCAATTAACTCTAGTGCATCTGGATTTCTTAATATAGCAATATTATTCATATGTCTATCAGTGTTCGTGAATAAGAAATCAGTCATTATCATATAATCAATAAAATCATTGAAGGTTTTTTCTTTCATTCCGTACTTAATGCAAGCGTTCCTTAATAAAAAATAATAACTTCCAGGTTTAATCTTATCTGTCTGAATTAATTCATAAGCAGATATTGATTCTACTTTTTCATTACAAAAGTTATACGATAGGCATCCAATACTATCTTGGTAGTCTTTGGTAGTGATTTTTGTTACATAGTAAGGTGTATAAAAATCACAACCAAGACTTTTATGAACACTACTTACAAATACTTCATTAAGACTTTGTTGATAAGATTGACCATAGTTACCTTTTACTAAGAATCTTTTCTTATTTTTATCGATACACCATTTCTTTTGTAATTCTCCTTGTGAAGAAGCGGGAGAGAATTTAGTACGATTTCTTATATCATTAATATTTAGACTCTCGTTTAAAGTAAGTTCACCAAAGATATCTAAGAAATCATTCTTAAATAGATTCACTTTATTCCAAGTTATATCAGAATTTATTGGTTTAATCCAATAACAATCAGTTAACGATAACGCTAGATTATCAATTAAAACATTACTCGTAGACTTATATCCTAGTTTTTCAAGTGCTGAGGCTGCTCCATGTCTTGTCTTAGGGATAGCGCGATCATTCCACCATTCATGGAATTTAGATTCGTTCATTATTCCTCCTAAAGGGAAATGATTTTGATTAGATAATATTCTTCTAATTCGATGAATTTCATTATTCGGGGTTAATGAAAATAAACATACTGGTATATCTTTATGCATTAAATAATATTCGCGAGTCACTATCATAATCTATCTCCATCGAATCTTAGTTAATTTATCCTGTTTAAGATCAGTATCAAATTTATTTTGGATTTGATATAGATCATTAAACAATTCACTTATATATATAGATAAATTATCATTAATTACTCCTTTAATATCTTCATTAAAAGATATTGAATTACCGCAGGAGTCATATATTTTTTTGTTTGATTCATCTAAATAATAGGTTTTATTGTTATCACCTTTAATTATTTTTAACTTTTGTTTAAACGCTGGGATAGATGCCTCTAATAGATTAATAACATATTGGGGTGGTTTACTTACTAGTTGTTCCCATTTTCTAAGTGTACTAATGGGTATATTGTATTTTTTAGCAAAAGTAGTTTGTGATAATCCACTAGCTTCTCTAATTTCTCTAATAAAATGCATAATAACTCCTATATCCAATTTGGTTATAACTGAATTAATTATATCCAAAAAGGGTACTATATGCAAATTATGTTTAATAAGTGTTATCTAATATCCACTGTTGAGTTTTTTTTTTCTTTATAAGTAAACTTATAACTATGAAAAAGTTAATTTATTTAGTCGCACCTTTGATGTGCTTTTCAACATTAATTAGTTGTGGAGGTAGTGATCCTAAACCAACACCTCCTATTTATGTTGTTGATTTTAATTCTAATGGAGCGTCTTTTATTGCTCCTCAAAAAGTTAAGCAAGGAAGTTTAGTTAAAAAGCCTGATGATCCTATTAAAGAAGGATTTGATTTTGGCGGTTGGTACATTACTAACGGAGGTATACCTCAAGAGTTTGATTTTAACACTCCTATTGATTCTGATATTACTTTATCTTGCAAATGGATTCAAGAAAGCGTTGAGTTTCGCTTTTTAGGGTATGGGTGCACGATTCAAAATAAATATGATTATAGAGAGTCTTTGAAAAAAGGTCATGAAGTTAAATACGAAGTTAAACCACAAGCTGGTTTTATATTACCTCCAGAAACAGAAATTGACTGTGATAATCCATATATTACATATACAAGGGAAGAAGCTACGAATACTGCTGAATTAACAGTGAATGTTATGGATGTTAGCAAGGAATATAGGGTAGCTATCCGTTGTTCGAGTCAAGATTACTTATTTTTAGGCATTAATATGACTAATTGTTCAATAGAACATACCTCTACATTCGTCGGTTTAGTTAAACGTGGAGTTGAGCACGAATATTCTATTGATTGCGAGACAGGATATCATTTAGAAGAAGACAGTTTTTCTATTGTTTATCCAATCGGTCCAGATATTTCAGAAGACATTGTTTATAATAAAAACGGTACTATAACATTAACTAGTGATTTAGAAGAAAATGTTATTTTACAATTAGACGCAAAACCTAGTGAGCCTTTTATTGTTAACGCTGTTACATTTACATGTGACGACAATACTTTAGCTAAGTTTGATGATGCTGTAGGGCAGTTTACAAATTTTGGTTATAGAAATTGTGTGATTGGATCAGAAGTTAAAATTTTTACCAAAATATCTGGAGCTGATACTTTAATTATCACAAAATCTTCCATTCATTGTATGGTTGATGGAGTAGAATCTGACGAATTTGAATTTAGTGATGAAGGAAATGACACTTACGCTATTACATTTACTAATAACGGATTTACATCTTTTGCAATTAAAGCAATTAGTCCGGTTGATACATTTATTTCTTTTTCTTCAGTTTCTGCAGGAATAGAAAATTATAAATTCGTTGTAAATAATAAGGAAATTACTGCTGATGATCCTTATTTCTATTTTACTATTCCTACTTTCATCGACTATGTTTTAATAAGAGTTAATGTTTATAAGACTGATGAAACTCCAATTACTAATGTTTTTAGTGTACAAAAACTTCCAAACATGGATCCTTTGGAATTTGATTATGTGCCTGAGACTTCACAAAGTGCTTCAATTGTAATCAAATGTTCTACATCGGTTAATCTATCAGTTATTGAGGAAGAGTGAGGTTAAAATTATGAAAAAGAAAATTATTATTCCGACATTAATTGCTCTAGGATTTACTAGTTGCACTTTATCAGATTATAATGTTAATACTTCAAACGAACAAGAAACATATTTAGTTTCTTTTAACACTGATGGTGGTTCCTTTATTAAGACTCAAAAAATAACTGAAGGTAACATACCAATGAGACCATCAAATCCTATTAAAAAAGGATATGGTTTTAGTGGTTGGTATTTAGATGAAGCTAAAACTGTTGAGTACAATTTTGATACAAAAATAACGAGCGATGTAATTTTATACGCAAAATGGGAAGACAATTTTTATAATTTTGACTTTATTAGTCCACTCCACACTTGTACGATTAATGATAAATTCGTTTTTAATGACGAAATACCTGTTGGCGAAAAGGATGTTAAATACACTCTAGTGGCTAGAGACGGTTATAATTTACCATACAGATCTAAAATTACACTTCCAGATGGAATTCTATATAACCTAAAAGAAGGTTGTCGTACTGCTGAATTAACAATAAAAAGTATGGATGATAATTATTCTATTAGTATTGAAGCGAATGTTGCAAATAATGTAACCTTAACTTTGAACGATGGTGATAATTTTAATATTGATGGCAAGGACGAGAACATAACTCTTTCTACTAAACCAGGTGTTATTGAACGGGTTTTTCATATTAAACCCGATGAAGGTTTTAGTATTCCTACATTGGATATGTTAAACATTGAATACAAAGGCGATCCTAGTGATTATGAATATGATGATAAAAGCGGGACCCTTACTATTCATAAAATATATAATGATTTTACTGCTTCTCCAAGCGTATCAAGCTACGTTAATTTAATTGCATATACTAATTATAGTAAATTTAGAATTAATTCTTCTAGTGTTCATGAGGATTATATGTCTTCATTTAATGGTAAAATTGATGAAAACGATTTAACTTGGACTGATAAGAATTTAATATTCTATTATCATTTGACTGACCCTAGTATTTATACTTTAAACCAAAAAGAAGTTTTGATATATTTAGATGGTCAAAAACTGAATGATGGTTATTTCACTGATAGCGGCGGGGGTAATTACTTTATTACTATTAAAAACGCGATTCAATATAAAAATATCTTTGTTGACATTGAAGCAACATTTAAAGATGATTTTAGATTGGTAAATTTTAATGTTGACAACGAATCTCACTATGTAAGCTACAAGATTTCAGTTAATGATGAACCTATTGATTCTCCTAAAGCCACTGTAAAGGCTCCAAAAGATAAAGAGACTGATTATTATGTTAAAGTCCATATTGATGTAGATGATAAATCATATTTTAAAATAAACTATCGTAATCTTTATTTTAAATCTAGTCCAGCGACTATCGATTCGACGATTAAGGATGACGATGGAAATGGAACAAGCATTACTGCTTTTGTAAATCTTAATAGTATTGATGATTTCACTTTAGTATTTGATGATACAATACGCTATCCTTTCACACTTAATGAATTGGATTTTGGAAGAATTAATGATATCGCGTGTTATTACGATAATCCTGATGATTATTTTAATATCGGTGATACAAAGAAGATTACATTAAAAGAAGAGGATCTTACTACAGAACAAACAATTCAACATACAGTTAGAATTATTGGATTCAATCATGATGAACTTCCTGATAGCACTCAAGAAGAACCTAAAAAGGCTAAGATTACTTTTGAATTTGCTGACTTATTATCCAACGATATAGATACAGCTAATAAAATTGAACCATTTACTATTAAGTGGAAGAGTTGGCATGTTGAAAAATATGAGACAGGTTGGGATGTTTATGAATATTATGAGAACGGGAATGTTGATGATTATTTAAAGGGTACATTTATTGATAGATTGCCTGAAAATATTAAAAATAATTTAGTTACGGTTAAAAAAAGCGCATTTAAAGTTAACGGCACAAAAAATTATTATATAAATAGAAGTACTTTTGCTTTAAGTTATAAAGAACTTTGTGGAATCGACTTTGATGAATGCGACAAAGATACCAAATCTTCTATTTATGAATTCTACGAGAAAGATAATACAAATAAACGTAGAGTTAAGAAATACGTAAATGGTACTGAGGGTTCTTATTATACTAGAATTTGTGATGGCGGAGCATATGATATTAGTTTCAGCAATAGCGAAGATTATGGTGATCTTGGAATCGTAAATAATTCTGGTAAGATGAGTTGTTCAGAACCTACAAGTGGTAGTACATATAAAGCCGTCGCTCCTGCATTCTGCATTGGCATCTAATTGTAATCGCAAAGCAAATTTTACAATCGCTTATTTGCAAAATCTCTTTTAAGAATGTAATATATCTCTACTTCAATCTAGGTGACTACTAGTTAATCTAGAGGAAAGTCCATGCTCGCACTAACTGAGATGTTAGTAGTGATTGCGCTAGCGAAAAAAATAACGCTAGGTATAGTGGTGTATAACGGCGGAACCGCATCCCTAAAGGATAATAAGTTCCTTAAAGTGCCACAGAGACGAGCTGCTAAGTAATTAGCAGAGTGAAACGTTGGTAAACCCCGCAAGCGAGAAACCT
>JAZLFE010000067.1:0-27232 GCA_045615605.1 Bacilli bacterium
TAATTTTAATTTTTATAAAATTAAAAAGTTGATTTCAACAAGCATTAATAAAATTCCTTTTAAGATTAAAAGAAATAATATAAATATCGGTTCAAATAAATCATTTGGGAAACTACTTGAAATGGTCGATACGCATTATGTAGCCTTTGCAGATCAAGATGATGTTTGGCATCCGGACAAACTAAAGAAATCCATTGATATGCTTAAGAAAAAAAATGTAAAAATGGTTTGTTCTGACGTTAACATTATTGACCAAAATGACAAAAAAATAAGTAATTCAATATCAAAAGTATATAAAACTGTAAATCTTTCACCTAAAAATATGTTAAAACAACTTCTTTATCATAATTTTGTGATTGGTTGCACTGTTGTTACGGAAACTGAATTTGCCAAAAAAACATTACCTTTTTTTAATTCTATGAACCATGACCAACAATTAGGAATATATGCAGCTTTACATAATAATTTATATATCATCAATGAACCATTAATAGATTATAGAATACATGGCGGAAATCAAACTTCTACACTAAAAAACATCAAAACCAAGAAAGATTATTTTGAAAAGCATATTATGAGGGATTATCAACGATATAAAGATTTAAAAAATAAATATTCATTCTCAGAATTAGATGAAGCGTTTAAAATTTGCAACGCAAGAATTATGATGTTCAAAAGCCACAAGATTACAAATGAATTTAAATCGCTTAAAAATATTGATAAAAGAACATATTATTTTGAAAGATACTTTATTAAAATTCCTTTTATTTTGGAAATAATTAATTTATTAAAATTAATCAATAAATTTAAACATTAAATTAGTTGAATCATCATTTTTGAATAAATGCCATAAGTCATTTCCTTCAAAAGTTTGTTCCGTAATTCCTATTAAATTAAAAGACTCAAATTTAACTCTGTTGTGGATAAAAATATAACCAATTTTATAAACTTGGGGATATTTATAATTGTACCTAGGAGTTAAAAATTCATAATCTGAAACTAACAATTTTTCTTTATGTAATTTATTCATATCGGAAATAAATTGCGGCGAAACACAAACCAATTCATTCTCGTGATATTCGCCATAAATGCCCACAGAAATTGCATTTCTAGTTAATATTAAAAATGTAGAATCTGAATTGTCGTTAATAAAACTATCAATGTTTTTCACTGCCGAGATTTCCTGTGCGCTAATTGAAGTATTATTTCGGTAGTCCTTAATACCAATTACAGTTGAAGGAAGGAAAAATGCAACAGCGCACACAAAACAAATTTGATTTTTAAAATTTTTCTTTCCAATAATAATTTTTTTATCATTAATCAATAATACAAAAAATAAATATATTAACAACGATAAAACCACATTAATAGCAAATATTACGAGGAACATCGGTAAACCAGTAATGCCTGATTTTTCGAGAATCAATTCAATATATCCATAAAAGAAGAAGCCTTCTGAATCCTTTCTATCTTGACCCGTTCCTTTAAATATTAAGCAAAAAATAATTAAACCTATAATGACCGCCTTATTTATTTGTTTTTTGTTATCTTTAGTTAACCAATTTTTGTTTTCTAAAATTAAAAAAATGTAAAGTATTAACAAAGGGGAAGTCCCCATATAGTACCTAGCTAAATCTCGAGGATCTATTCTACCGTAATCTTCAACTACATAAATCAGAGATGATATAACAATTGCATTTATAACAAAGAAAAGAATTAGCGTACCGTATAAATATTTTTGCTGTTTATTCATTTTTTTAATAAAAAACCAAGGAATAATTACAGGTAATATAAATGTAGTCATGGCCATTGCCGCTAAAATATTAATAAGGCCATAGAAAAAATATCCTAAACGCTCCCAAGATATTATTTTAAAATAATTTACCATAGGTTCATATTTATGGAAAATTGCATATTTAAAAACGAAAAATAATAAAGCAAAACCAAAAGTATAAATTAAATAATTGATAAGTATTTTTTTGTAAATATATTTTTAAAAGTAATGTTGCTGTCATTAAATTTCTTGATTATATAAATTAACAAAGGCAACAACACAATCGATACATATAAGCAAAGTGTAATATATTTGCATAAAAAAGTAATTTCAGTAAGTAAAGCTCCTAAACCACTAATTAAATAATTTTGCCGTTTAATATTTATCAAAAATAAATAAAATAACCACATTATAAGCGGATAATACAGAGGCTCACACATACCAAAATCTATTGCTTCTGCAGCAAAGGGAAGCATCATGGATAAAAAACAAAAAACCAGTGCAAGTTTTTTACTTTTAAGAATTTTTTTTGAAATCAAAAAGAGAGGAATTACGCAGGAAGAAACCAAAAACGCATTCAATATTGATATCGCCTGAACTCTAACAACAGGGTTGCCTATAGCAAAAAAGGGGGACATTAAAAGTGGATACATTACACTTATATAATTGCAGTCCACTCCAAAGTGCTTTATGCCTTCTCCTCTAAAAATACTGTATGCCATTTGATAATATAAAACCATATCGCAATCGCTTCTTGCGGCTTTGGAAAAAATATTTAATACACAATAGACCGTAAAATAAAACGCGAATATAAATAGCAAAATTAAAAAAATTAGATTATTTTTCTTTAAATTAACACTTCTCATATTAAATAATTATATAATAATTATGATGCAAAGGTTTAAATTATTATGTTAGTAAGAAGTTTGGCTCCATTAAGAATAGGCTTCGCTGGTGGCGGAACGGATTTAATTTCATATTCAAAATTGTATGGAGGCGCAGCTATAAACGCCACAATAAATATGTATGCTCATTGCACATTAATAAAAAGATCCGACAGCAAAATAAAATTTATAGCCCAGGACATTAATAAAAATTTTATAGCTCCTTTAAAAAACGCAAAAAAAGCAAAAGCCTCTCTCCCTCTCCATTACGGTGTATATAAAAGACTCACCGATGACTTTCCAAAAATATGTAAATCTTTAACAATAATTACAAGATGCGATGCGCCGATTGGTTCAGGATTAGGCTCTTCGTCTGCTATAGTAGTTTCTATTATAAGAGCATTTGTAGAAATGTTTGATTTACCTTTATCTAATTATGAAATAGCAAACTATGCTTACAGCATCGAAAGAATTGATTTGAAATTTAAGGGTGGCAAACAAGATCAATTTGCAGCTACCTTTGGCGGATTTAATAGCATGGAATTTTTAAAAGACGGCAATGTCATAGTTAAACCATTAAGAACTAAATCATGGTTTATTTCAGAATTGTATGAATCTATGGTTTTATGTTTTTTAGGTAAATCTAGAGACTCAGGGTCCATAATCGAAAAACAGATTCTATCAGCAAATAAGAATACTAATTTAGAAAGTTTTCATAGTATAAAAAATTCAGTTTTAGACATGGAAAAAGCAATTTCAATATCTGATGTTGGAGGAGTTATAAAAGCTATAAATAAAGCATGGCTTGCAAAGAAAAACACTGCAAAATGTATCACTAACAAAAATATTAATAGAATTTATAAAATAGCCTTAAAAAATGGTGCTATTAGTGGAAAAATTAGTGGCGCGGGAGGAGGCGGATTTTTCTTTTTCTTTTGCCATCCCGAAGATAAATTAAAGTTAATAAAAGTTTTAGAAAAAGAGAAATGTAAAATCTTCAATTTCCAATTTACATATGAAGGAGCTAATGCGTGGAGAATTTATGGATACTAACATTAATAAAAGAATTTCTTTAAGGTTAAACGAACATTTATTTTCTATAAAAGAACTTAATAATAATAAATTTACAAATTTTATTCTACGAGCGGTTTCAACAATAACTGACGCTATAAAAAATGGTAATAAAATTTTAGTAGCCGGGAATGGCGGATCATCATGTGATGCCCAACATATGGTTGGAGAATTTATAGGCAAATTTATGCATGAAAGAGTTGGTTTACCAGCAATTTGTTTATGCAACGATATTGCATCAACATATGCAATTGGCAATGATTATGATTTTGAATACGGAATTTCCAGATCATTAGAGGCTCTAGGCAAAAAGGGTGATGTTTTTATCGCATTTTCAACATCAGGAAATTCAGTTAATATTCTAAATGCAGTAAAATTCGCTTCTATTCATAAAATCAAAATCATACTTTTATTAGGAAAAGATGGAGGTAAATTATATAAAAGCGGAATGTACGATTTAATTTATATTCCAAAAAATACAAATTCCACTCCAAGGATTCAAGAAATTCATGAATTTATAATGCATACAATATGCGAAGAAGTCGAATTAAATTTTAAAAACAAAAAAAGTAAGGTTTTTAGATGATTGCGGTAATTAATGCCGGTGGAAAAGGCACAAGGTTGCATAAATATACATCACTTATTCCAAAACCAATGATAAAAGTAAATGGGATAAGTTTACTTGAAAGGCAAATAGTATTTTTTAGAAATAGTGGTATTAGAAAAATTATTATAATAGTCGGCTATTTAGGAGATAAAATTATTGAATATTTTGGAAACGGATCAAAATTTAATATAAAAATCGAGTATATTCAAGAAACAAAACCATTAGGATCAGCAGGGTCTTTATTATATTTAAAAAATAAAATAAAAGGAGATTTTATACTTTGTTTTGCTGATTTAATTTTAAATTTAGACATTAAAAGGATGCTTTATTTTCATAAGAAAAATAAATCTCTGATGACTTTGTTTGTTCATCCAAACTCGCATCCTTATGATTCCGATTTGCTTCTACTTAATAATGATTTAGTAATTGGAATCGATTCAAAAACTAATGATCGATCAAAATATTTTTATAAGAACGCTGTAAACGCGGGGTTTTTTATTATTTCATCAAAAGCTCTTAATTATTTCAAAAAACCTCAGAAAATTAATATGGAACATGATTTTATTTTTGACATGCTAAAAACAAAACGCATATACGCCTATAATTCTAGTGAATATGTAAAAGATGCGGGGACTATTGATAGGCTAAATTCTGTTTCAAACGACTTAAAGAAAAATATACCTGAGTTGAAAAAATTATCAAATTTTCAAAAAGCTATTTTTTTGGATCGCGATGGAACCATAAATAAATATGTGGGCCATCTTAATAAAATTGAACAGTTTAGATTGTTGCCGAACGTTTCAAATGCAATTAAACAAATTAATAATTCAGAATATCTCAGTATCGTAATAACCAACCAGCCTGTTGTATCGAGAGGCGACCTATCGATAGAAGAGTTGAACAATATTCATAATAAGATGGAAACATTACTTGGAAAAAAAGGTGCTTACCTAAATGCTATTTATTACTGTCCTCATTATCCAGAGCGCGGTTTCCCAGGAGAAAATAAAAAATATAAAATTAAATGCAATTGCAGAAAGCCTAAAATTGGCCTATTACTTAAAGCCCAAAAAAGATTTAACATAGATTTAAAGCAATCATGGTTTATTGGCGATTCCTTATTAGATATTCAATGTGGTATTAATGCTGGGTGTAAAACAATATTTTTAGGAAATAAAAATAAAAAAATAAAAGCTGATTACTTTTGTAAAAATCTAGCAGACGCAATAAACAAAATACTTAATTAAAATCCTTACGTATTAAACGTTCCGCTCTTTCTTTAGAGTAAAAATTATTAACAACATTAAGCCCATTTTTAACTAAAGTTTTTTTAAGGGAATTATTATTAAATAATTCTAAAACTCCTTTAGCGAACCCATCTTCATTATCCTCAATAATCATACTTTTAGAGGCGTCTTTGATTCCCTCTGCTCCTATGTGTGTTGTCACAATTGGAATTTGATTATAAAGAGCCTCTACAATTTTTCCTTTTATACCTGCTCCATACCTTAATGGTGCAATGAAAATTTCAGAATTGTTAAATAACTCTGCAAGTTTTTCTTCACTAATATAACCATAAATTTTAATACTATCGTTTTTCATATTTAAAATTTCATTAGGAGGATTGGACCCAGCTATTAGAAGCGTTGTGTTAGGTACTTTTCTTAAAATTTTAGGAAAAATTTTATTAACAAACCAAATACAAGCATCAACATTCGGTCTATGACCAAATCCTCCAACAAAAAGCAATGTGTTTTTAACCGGATTTCTTGATTTGAATTTATTTATTGAAAAAATATAAGGTTGAAGTATTGAAACATCATAATTTCTATTAATTTTTTTTATTAAATTAACCTCAACAATAGACGGATAATATATTTTATCAACAAGACCGAAAATTTCCTTCTCATACTTAGCCATTATGTTTTCATCTTTATATAAAGATTTATTATTTGTTAATTTAAATTCTCTTTCTAATCTAAGAGTGTGAAAATCATGACCATAATAATAAATACTACTTTTTTTAAAATTCTTCCGAATAAATTTAATATATTTAATGGTAATGTGAGGGCGATTAAGTAATACAAAATCAATATATTTAGAAATTGATTTTAAGTATTTAAATAAAAAATTATTACTTTTAATACCATAAATTACTTCGACTCCCATTCTCTCTAAAATAGAAGTATATGGTTCAAGTTTAAAGCGATTATCAGGAAGAAATTTAACATTATATCCAAGTGAAATAAATAATTTAATATATTCATAAACCGTTCTTGAACCAGCATCTTTATCAAAAGTCGGAACATAATGGTCAATAATTAAAATGCTTTTCTTATTAAACGAACGATCTCTTCGATAAAAAACATTTTGTCCACTATTTGATAAATAATTATGCCATTTTTTATAAAATTTACTCTTGTTAAGTACTTGATAACGTTTAATTCCTTTTTTAACATTAACACCGTTACTTCTTCCTTCAAAATGAACAATGCAAGAGGTAGGAACATAAATAACCTTATAGCCAAGTTCCCTCGCAGAAAAACATAAATCACTATCCTCGTTATAAGCGGGGATATATAGCGGATCAAAACCACCAATTCGCAACCATAAGTCTTTTCTTATAAGTAAGCTTGCTCCCGAAACATAATCTACCTCTTTAAAATAATTAAACATAAAATCATCTGGATTTTTACCATTTCCGTAATTCCATGCAGAACCATCCTTCCAAATTATTCCGCCAGCTTCCTGTAGCTTTCCGTCTGAATAAATTAATTTTGATCCAACAATTCCAATAGCATTATCTTTTTCAATACAACTAACTAGTTCACTTAAAAAATTTTCCTGTGGCATTGTGTCATTATTTAATAAATATAAATATTTGCCTTTAGCAAATTTACACGCAGTATTTATATTAAGCAAAAATCCTTTATTTTCTTTGTTTACTATTAATTTTATTCCCTTTATATACTTATCTATGTTCTTAGTTTTATCATTTGAAGCATCATCTACTACTATAATTTCATACTTAACGCAACCCGCATTTCTTTTAATAGAAAGTAAGCAATTATAGGTATAAACAAAGTTATTATGTACAGGGATAATTATTGAAACAAGGGGGCTTTCGGGTTTTTCAAATTCAATATTTTTAAATTTTTTTGTTAATTTAATATGTAGTTTTTTCGGTTTTTCGAACCTAAAATTTAAGTATAAATAGTTTTCGAGTTTACGCCTAAATAATTGAGGATTTTTAAATAATAATTTAATTCCTCTAAAAATTTTTTTAGAAAACATTAACTTTAATAAAAAAGAAATTTTATTCATATTGCACTTTTAAATTACTTTTTTTGTCCAATTTTTATTTTTTAAATACCATTTAATAGTTTCCTTAATTCCAGATTTAAAATCATGCTTAGGTTTCCAACCTAGCTCTTTCATAATCTTTTTAGGATTCATCGCGTATCTTAAATCATGCCCTGGTCTATCTTTAACATATTCAATTAAAGATTCAGGCTTATGTAATTCTTTAAGGATAATTTTTACAATTTCTAAATTACTATATTCATTATGTCCGCCAATATTATATATTTCGCCATCTCTGCCTTTGCGAACGACTAAATCAATTGCCTCGCAATGATCTTGTACATATAACCAATCCCTAACATTAGCGCCTTTGCCATACACAGGTAATTTTTTATTATCTAACGCATTCATAATCATTAAAGGTATCAATTTTTCTGGATAATGATATGGGCCATAGTTATTTGAACAACGAGAAATTGTAACAGGTAACTTAAATGTACGATGGTACGCTAATACAAGTAAATCCGCTGCAGCCTTAGAGGCACTATAAGGCGATGATGCGTGAATAGGAGTATCTTCGTTAAATGTTACATCTGGCCTATCTAATGGTAGGTCACCATATACTTCATCAGTTGAAACTTGATGATATCTTTTAATGCCATATTCTCTACAAGCATCCATTAATACTTGCGTACCTAATACATTAGTCCTTATAAATATTTCTGGATTCTTTATACTATTATCGACATGTGATTCAGCCGCAAAGTTAATAACATAATCAAACTTCTCTTTTTTAAATAGTTTAAATACGTTTTCTCTGTCGCATATATTCATATGAACAAATTTAAAATTTTTCTTATTTTTAATAGGCTCTAAGGTTTCTAAATTTCCAGCATAGGTTAGTGCATCTAAACATACATATTTATCTTTGGGATACTTATTTACCATCATGTGGAGGAAATTACCTCCAATAAATCCTGCTCCGCCAGTAACTAAAAACTTTGCCATATCATTTAACCTCTAACTCATTAATAATATAATTATCAACCGCTAATTTCCAATCTTGCATCCTATTTAACTGATTGTTTGATAAAGATTCCTTGCTCATCCTACTATTAAGCGGTCGTTCTGCTTGATTAGGATTAATCTTCTTATATTGTTCCGTAGTAACATAATTAACTTTTACTTCTTTATGCGCTACTTTAAATATATATTCAGCAAATTCGGCCCATGAGCAATATCCTTCATTAGTTGCATGATAGATACCATATTTATTAGTCTCCATCATATTGCACATTAACTTAGATAAATCATGTGTATATGTTGGAGAACCTATTTGATCACATACTACATTTAATTCTTTATGAGTCTCTGCTAATTTAAGCATAGTCTTAATAAAGTTATTACCATTAATACCAAACACCCATGATGTACGAATAATAAAATATTTCTTTAAAGTAGATGTTACATAATCCTCACCTTGTGATTTGCTTCTACCATAAACAGATAATCCATTTTTAGGACTATCTACTTCAAATGGTTTATCGCCCTTACCATCAAATACATAATCAGTAGAAATATAAAACATAGTAGCGTTTATTTCTTTACAAGCTTCAGCTATATATTTAGTGCCTAATGCATTAACTTTAAACACTAAATCAGGATAAAGTTCAGCCTTATCTACCTGAGTCCACGCTGCGTTATGCATAACTATATCAGGTTTATAGTTATTAATATATTTATGTACTGCTTGTTCATCAGTAATATCTAATTCATCTCTATCGATACCTAAAACGTTTTTATAACCACGTTCTTTTAATTCACGAACGCAGTCATATCCTAATTGGCCTTTTACGCCTGTAACAAGTATCCTTAAATCTAAATTCATAAATCAAACTTAATATTACTTTCTTTTAATGTTGGATGTTTCTTATCTTTATCGCTTAATAATATAGGAGCATCAATACATGGCCACTTAATATTAATATCTAGATCATTATATATAATGCCTCCATCATCTTCAGGATGATAAAGTTCATCACATTTATATACAAATTCCGCTTCATCAGATACCACCAAGAAACCATGAGCAAATCCTCTAGGGATTAATAATTGTTTCTTATTTTCACTAGATAATAACACTCCTACCCATTTACCATATGTAGGAGAGTTATTTCTTAAATCAACTGCTACATCAAATACTTCACCTTTAATTACTCTTACTAATTTAGCCTGAGGATGCTTAGTCTGAAAATGAAGCCCTCTTAAAACACCTTTTTTAGATTTAGATTGGTTATCTTGTACAAATACATAATTTAATCCAGCATTCTTAAAATCTTGTTCACTATAGGTTTCCATAAAATATCCACGGTTATCTCCAAATACTTTAGGTTCAATAATATAAACACCTTCTATTTCAGTCTTAGTAAACTTTAACATAATTAATGTTCATTCCTTACGCTTGCAGCGTATAATATCTTTCCCTTAGCGACATTCATTAAATGTTCACCATAATCATTCTTATTCATAGATTTAGCGATATTAATTAATGTCGATTTATTTATCCATTTATTTAAATACGCTATTTCTTCTGGGCATGCCATTTTAATACCTTGATGTTCTTCAATCATTTTTACATAATTACTAGCGTCATTAAGTGCTTCATGAGTACCAGTATCTAACCATGAATAACCTCTCCCTAATAAAGTAATATGACATCTATGTTCGTCTAGATACATATTATTTAATGTAGTAATTTCATATTCTCCACGTTTAGATTTCTTAACCTTCTTAGCCATCTTAACAACATCTTTAGGGAAGAAATATAATCCAGTAACGCAGTAATTAGATTTAGGGCTAGATGGTTTTTCTTCAATATGTACTGGAGTACGATCTTCTTTTATTTCTATAACTCCATATCTTTTAGGATCTTTAACATAATATCCATAGATAGTAGATCTATTACGTTTTTCCGCTCTTTCTACAGAGTTATGTAAATGAGTAACTAATCCGGAACCATAGAAGATGTTATCTCCTAACACTAATGCACAAGCATCGTTTTTAATAAACTTTTCACCAATAATAAACGCTTGTGCCAATCCTTCCGGTTTTTCTTGTTTAGCGTAGCTTAAATGAATACCGAATTTAGATCCATCCCCCAATAAGTCTTTAAATCTAGGTAAGTCACTAGGAGTAGAGATAATTAAAATATCTCTTATCTTAGCCATCATTAACAAACTCAATGGATAATAAATCATTGGTTTATCATAAATTGGTAATAATTGTTTAGATGTAACAAGAGTTAATGGGTATAAGCGAGTACCGCTTCCACCGGCTAATATTATGCCCTTCATATTCTTGCTTTCTCTCCTCTTTTCATTCCGATATATCTAATAATCATATTAAATGGCCATCTAACAATACTTATTATATCAAAATGCTTAATTGCTTCTTTAAGAATATAAAAAGCGAGCTTTTTACCACTGGTGTTTTTATTATATTCATCAAATATATGAACGGTCTTAAAGAATCTACCTGCTTCATAATATCTTTTATATAGTTTTTTAGGTGTTAATGAATGGTAATGTTCTACTACTGCATCGGCACAATATTTAGCCTTATAACCATTCATTAACAAAGAATGCATATAAAGCATATCTTCATTAGTAGTTAATCTTATTCCTTGATATCCATTTAATTCCAGGAACACCTTACGATTAAGCGCTGCAAAAGCATCAGATGCAAAGAAGGCTTTGATTTGTTTCTTTTTAATATCATCTTTGGTGGTTATATAGCTTGTAGATGGATAATTATATTCTCTAACATATCTTTCAATAGTACGTTTAGGGCATATCTGACGGCCAAAAGTATAGACAACTTCTCCAATAGCGATATCTTTTACTAAGTTATACATGGCAAAAGGATCAATTAACTTAATATCATCAGTTAATAAAATAACTATTTCACTTTTACAATATTCTTTAATCGCTTTTTCTCTAACTAAACTATGAGAGAATTCTTTTTGAGGTATATCAAATGTTATTACACTATTTTGTTCACATAATTCCTTAATTTTATTAACCTGGTCAGTGTTATTAGATATTGTGATAGGCACAATAATATTAACGATTTCAATATTTTTCTGTTGCTTAAAAGCAGACAATAAATATTTTAATTCTTCGTACCCATCAATTACTGGAATAACTAAATCTACTTTTGTTATGGCCATACTTAGCATTTATTATATATGTTTTATAGTTAATAAAACAAATTAGTTATTAACGTCAAAACGACCTCTCATCCTTGCTTTACAATCATGGAAGATTAAAGGTCCACCTTGTCTAAAGACACCGTGGACTTAAATTGATATAAGAAATTAATATTTATTCTGTTGCGTTAACCTTGTTACTTAACTATAACAAAATTTTAAAAGTTATTAGTTTCGTTTGGATGAATAGTCATAGGAAGTTCTCCTTATTGTTTGTGCTTAAACGAGTTAAAGATAACTTCTTTTTATTTGATACCTACTTTTATGAAACGTAATCGACCTATTTTTGACATATTGACATACCATATATTTCGTTTTACTATAATTAAATCAGAGCCCACCGCGCCTCCTAACAATGCGTACCAGGGTGGGACATTTTATTATGAAATTGCCATTGATTTTGTCTGATTATCCAAATTTATCTGTTGATGATATAAATAAAGTTAGTCGTTTTCTTTCTACTAAATGTAGCGAGTATCGTTTTATTGATTTTATGCGTTGCTCAAAAGGTAATGTAAAAGATGCAATCGAATTTTTTAAATTTGATGATGCTTTAAGAGCACTACTAATTCAATATTTAATTCGTTTTGAAATACAAGTAAAAACTGATTTTGTAAGAGAAGTAGAAGCTGCAACAGGTTCCAATTCATTTTGGGATAACCCTTTATATTATTTTAAAAGTTCTACTACTCCATATTATCATGATGGTAAATCTAAATTTGATAAAATTAAAGATGACATAATCAAAAATATAAATAGATATGCTTTTAATACTCCTGGTCCATCTGATTATCGAGCATTAATGTTTTCTTCATTTGGTTCTTTCCACAATCTCTTTAAAAATATAGATCTCCCTTATAAGAAGAAATTTATAGATAAATACACTTTGAAACTTCCAGTACATAATTACTATGTGCTGAATGGATATTTTTCAGCCATCCAAGCTATTAGAAATCGATGCGCACATGGTAACCATATCGTCACAATAAAATTAAAAAACCAATTAAATGCTCATATTAGCTTAATTCATAAGACTAACTCACCTAAGCCAAAAATAAATATTTCTGTCTTTGATGCGGTATTAATATTTTTAATAAATGTCTTAAATTGCGGAGGGGAATTTAAAGGCAAATTAAAAAAGATTATTACTAAATACAACGGCATTTTATCTAGATATCCAGGTAACTATGTATTCTCAATAAATATAATAAATAAAATTTTGTAACACATTCCGCCTTCTATCGTGTATAATATCCTTTAGATGACCGGGGTTTTGCCGGCCGCGGGCGAGAGCCCGCTTTTCTTTTTGTATAATTGAAACACGCCAATCCTAGCTTTGTTATTGCGGAATTCATTACTTCACTTTACTATTACGGATATAAAAGGATGGTTAATATTGTTAAAATTATTCCATTATCGCTTACTTTAAATTAGAATAGAGAAGATGAATCAGGAAAATAAAGATAAGCGTTTATATTATTTTATTAAAAGATGCTTTGATATCTTTTGCTCTTTTTTAGCAATCATTGTTTTATCTCCTATACTTATTATCCTTACTATCCTCGTGCCATTAACGAGTAAAGGTTCGCCTTTCTATCTAGATAAAAGATTAGGCAAGAATAAGAAGACTATTAACATTATTAAATTTAGATCAATGAAAAGTGACGCTAGACCAGTAATAGAAATATTAACCCAAGAACAATATAAAGAATATATTAAGACATTTAAATTAGAGAACGATCCTAGAACAACTAAATTTGGTAAGTTCTTAAGAAAAACATCATTAGATGAATTACCCCAATTATTTAATATCCTTAAAGGAGACTTATCATTTGTAGGCCCGCGTCCTATAGTAGAAAAAGAATATGAATATCTTTGGGATAATGATGAATTAATATTTAAGGTTAGACCAGGATTAACTGGTTATTGGGCGGTTAATGGTAGAAGTAACACTCATTATAAAGATAGAGTAAAACTAGAAGACTATTACGTATTAAATAGATCTTTATGGTTAGACTTTAAGATTTTAGTTAAAACATTCTTTGTTGCAATAAGCGGAAAGGGTGCTCTTTAATTACTATCTTTATTAATATATTTTGCTTCTAATAAAATACATTTTTTATTTAAATTAAATATTTTTGATTTAGACTCTATATCATTTATTTTTTCTGCTGATTCTAAAATACTTTCTTTAACTTCAAAATCTTTTTTATAAAGAATGTTGTATTCACTAATTATAGGTAAAGTAGTTAATAACGTTGTTGTCATATCAAATCCATTGCAAACAAACTGTGGTTCAACAACGTTATGAACAAGTTGACCAATAATAATTAATAATCCTATTGACGCTAATAAAGGTTTTTTGCGATATATCTTTATAGATAAATATATAAGATAAACATATAAAAATAGATAGATAAGTAAGAGCAAAACGCCACCTCTACCAATTAGTTCAATACCACCATTATGAGCGTGATAGATTCCCTGATCCCATTCTGGAGCGATAGGAGTATATGTATTATGCAAAGCAACTCCGAATGCAGTAACTCCAAACCCGAAGACATATTGGCAAGGCGCTAATAAAGAAAATGCGGAAGACCAAATTACTTGTCTAGATTCAAATGTAGTCTTAACATGATTAACTGCATTAATAATAAAGCTCTTAATATTAAATAAGAACCCATCAGTGGATATTGCAGTCATAGTTCCTAAATAAACAACAAATAATAAAATAAAACCACCTAATAAAGAAGTAATAATTAAATTATCTTTGTTCTTCTTAGCGATTAAGACTACATGAATAATTAAATATATTAATAAATATAAGAATCCTAATAATAAAGACATATAGGCAGAAGTAAAAATAAATATAAATATGAAAGGAATAAGTGCTAATAACCATTTCTTATTTTTAGTACGGAAATGTAATAAAGTAGAGGCAATAATACCAGTCAACAATACTCTAGCGAATACATTCTTAGATCCAAAAAATGATTTAAGTTCTACTTTTTGAATATCTTTAAAATGAGAAGTAAAGATAGTAACATACGCTTTATAATCCATGATTAGACTAATTAAGATACTTATAGCAGTTATTATCATTATTCCTATAAGGATGATATTTACATAATGCCTATTATTAATTCTTCGAGGAATTAAATAGAAGAAAGATAAAGGTAAAGTAGCTAAAGTAAACCCACTTAACAAATAATAAACACGTTCAAAAGGAAGTATACCCATTAGACCACCATTAGGGAGATTAATATTGTTTGGTAGACACGCTACTGCAATAAAATTAATTAAAATAATGGCTGCAGCAATATAAAAAAATATATTTTTAAATTTTAAATTGTTATGTCTATATTCAATATATAAATAACTAATTAATGAAGCTAAATATATTAAAAAAGTTAAAGAGAATAAAACTATTTTAATATTGTTATTAATAATATCGAAATGTGGAAGGATAGTATAAAAAGAGAAAAATAATGTACTAAATCCAACAACACAAATAAGTAGAATGTCATGAATAACGATTGGATAATTTAAAGTTTTTTTATTCATGATATAAATTTATCAACATCTACTGTTTTACTATCAATAGTCGATAATGCCTTACGAGTCTTAAGAATATACGCTGCAGTGCAAGACAATTCATCCATATGGATAGCAGCTAAGAATGGTAATATTTGTGGATCTCGAGCAAGTTCGCCACACATTCCACAAGGAATACCCGCTTTGTGAGCATTCTCAACAGTAAACTTAATTAATCGCATAATCGCCTTATGTTTCTTATTAAAAGTATCATTTAAGGATGGATTAAGGCGATCACATGCTAATGTATATTGCGATAAATCATTAGTACCAATACTAAAGAAGTCAACATGTTTAGCGAGTTCATCGGAGATAAGCGCAGCTGCGGGAGTTTCAATCATAATTCCAACTTTGACTTTATTATCAAATGAAATGTTATCTCTTTTCAAATCTTCTTTAACTTTCTTAATCATATCGTTAACAAAGTTAACTTCATCTAGATTAACAATCATAGGAATCATGATGGATAAATTACCATACACCGATGCGCGATATAACGCTCTTAATTGAGTATAGAATACATCCGGCATCTTTCTACATAATCTAATTGAACGAACTCCTAAAGCAGGATTATTCTCTTTTTCTAAATTAAAGTATGGAGCAGTTTTATCCGCTCCAATATCGATAGTACGAATAACAACTTCTTTGCCTTTCATTTCTTCAATAACTTCACGATAATAGTTGAATTGAAAATTCTCACTAGGGTAATCTTTACTACCTAAATAAATAAATTCGCTTCTAAATAATCCAATTCCTTCAGCATCTTTTTTCTTAACATTATCAATTTCAAATGCAGAAGTAATGTTCGCATATATCTTTAATTTAAATCCATCTTTAGTAACGGTAGGTTTGCCAGCAAACTTAGATAATTCTGTTACTTCTTCAAAATATTTCTTTTCTACTAATTTATAGTCTTTTAATTGTTTTTCATCTGGATTAATTATTAATTTACCCGTAATAGCATCAATAATCGCTGTCTTACCATTTAACGTAGGAGATAATATAAAATTCTTAATGCCACATAAAGTAGGTAATTCTAAGGTTCTAGCAAAAATGGCTACATGGCTAGATTCGTTACCATTGATAAGTACTAAACCCTTAAGAAATTTACGATTTATTCTCATTAGCATTGATGCTGCTAAATCTTGGCATATTAAGATAGTTGGTTTAGTTAAATTTATCAATTGATCATTGCCGGATAATACATTAACTAAATTCTTACCAACTTCTAAAACATCCGCCGCTCTTTGTTTCATGTATTCATCATCTAACATTGCAAAACTATCAGATAATTGTTTACTAGCGTTAGTAATAGCGTCTTCTGCAGTAGATCCATCATTAATATTAGAACGCACTAAATCTTCAAAATCTAAATCTTCAGCCATTAAGCGATATGTTTGAAATAACGCAGCTTGTTCTTCACCAACGTTTTTTAAAGTTGTTTGATAAAGTTCATTAAAAGATTTAACCGCTAAAGTTCTAGCGTAAATAAATCTTTCAAATTCATCATATTTACCTTTGGAGAAATCTTTTTGACGAACTTTGTTAGATTCTTCATAAACAAAAACTTCGCTTATCGCGTACCCTTCGAATATAATACGACCTTTAAAATCCATAACTCCGCCTTAACTACGTAAATAAAATAATAATGAAATTATAGATTCATTGCAAAAGCTTTTTCCACCGCTTCTGCTGCCGCTTCTTCATCAGCACCATCAACGTTAATAGTGATCTCTTCACCAAACTTAATACATAAACCCATAACGCCAAAGATTCTTTTTAAATCAGCACTTCTTCCTTTTGAAGTGACTGTGATACTAGAAGCAAACTTCTTAGCAACTTCAACGACTTGTCCCGCTGGACGAGCGTGAACGCCTTCTTTATCTCTAATTGTGTAAGTAAATGTTTTCATATAATTTCTCCCTATTTCATATGTTTTGATAATTCTTCAATAGTTTTCTCTTCAGCTAAACCATTAGAAAATACCGTAGCACATGCTACTAAGACACCTTTTTTAATAGCTAAATCAAAGCTTTTAGTCTTTAAGTATTCATCAATGAATCCAGCGAGTAAAGAATCACCCGCTCCTACAGTATTTTTAACTTCGCCTTTATAAGGTTTAGCCTTTATAATCATTTCTTCGTTAACAAAAATTGAACCTTCTTTACCACGAGAAATATTAACGTTAATCGCTCCCATCTTTAATAATCGTTTAGCGCCTCTAATGCAATCTTCTTCATTTTTAATTTGCGTATATAAAGTATCCGCTAACTCTTCTTCATTTAAATTTAATAAAAATGGTTTATAGTGCAATGCTTTTAATAAATATGACCCATATAAATCTAAAACAAAATAAGCTTTCTTCGTAGCAATAAATTTAAGTATATTGTCAAATAAATTAACCGTTAATGCTTTAGGTATACCACCAGAAATAATAACGATATCGTCTTTTTTAATCTTAGCGAGCTTCTTTACTAAATTCATAATATCATCACGAGATATTTCTGGCCCTGGAGCGTTAAATTGAGTCTCCTCTAAAGGATTGCTTTGATATTGAACCTTGACGTTAACTCTAGTGTCACCGTTAATCTTAGCAAAATCAGTCTTAATTCCTTCTTTATGTAAATTATTCTCAACTATCTCTCCCATGTGTCCACCAATTAAGCCTAAAGCAATAGAATCACGTTTAAGAGTATTTAGAACACGAGAAACGTTTATTCCTTTACCGCCAATGGCAACACATTCGCTTTTAGCGCGATTAATTCCACCTACTGAGCAAGGCTCATTAAGTTTTAAAATAACATCAATCGCTGGATTTAATGTAACTGTATAAATCATATAAAAATTATTATAACGAATTTAATATTTTTTATCCATCTTTTAATAAATTAAAAGACTAGGTAGTTTATAATAATTAATGGGAGTAAGTATGAGTATATTTAAAAGAAAACCAAAAATTATTAAAGGTAGAACGTTTACTGATTATTTAAAGAACTACGAAAAAGGCTACATAAAATGTAAATATGATGTAATAGATAATATTGATAAGCTAAAGCCTAATAAACGATACTACGAAATCAATGGCAAATATTATCAAACTTCATTTGTTCCTTTTTTAAAGAAAGGTTTATTCATGTTAATGGGTGCATCATTACTTACCACCATATATTTGCCAATTCATTTCTTAGTTATCGCGCCAATAGATAGATATAAAGATTATTCATTTAAATATTGGAATGATTGTGAATCGCTTAACAATTTAAAGAATTATGTAAAAGATGTAGTGACTCCAAATAGCAAAGACTATATCCCTAAGGAAGATAGAATAGTTACTTTTGATATGGATGGAACCTTATATGGAGAAAGATCACCAATCTATCTTGAATGGGTTATGTTTAATGAGTATTACGATACTCTAGAAGAGTTAGATGAGCGTAAAACAACACAAGTAGAAGTAAACAATCAAAATATTAAAACAAAAGATGATATACCTACGTTCCAAATAGAACCAATAGATGTCTACACTAAAATAAAAGAGTTTGAATATTATCAAGAAATGCCTACAGAAATTATAGTATATAGCAAAGACAAAAAATGCTATATAAATTTGGAAATGGCAGAGGCTGTGGTAGGTGCTCAATTATTTAGCGAAATAACCATTAAAGATTACCTTAAATATGTAGATTCTATTTTAAATAAACAAGTATTTAATTTTAATAATGTAATATACAAAAACTTATACTATCTGCCAATGAAGGAAATCGTAGAATTCTTAAAATTAAATAACTTTGATGTTTATATAGTTAGTGGCACTGATCGATTTATGGTGAGGGAAATAATAAGCAATTTCTTAGACATTCCTAAGAGGAATGTAATTGGTATGGACGTAGCAATAGAATTTGATGAAAAAACCGGCGAAACCATTCGTAAAAATGAATTACTACAAAAGAACGTTGAAGAAGTGAAACCATCAATGATAATGCAAGAGATTGGAAAGAAACCAGTATTATCTTTTGGCAACAGTAATGGTGATGTTGATATGCATAAATTAACTCTATCAAATGACAAATATAAACACGATGCTTATATGGTAGTCGCGGATGATAGAGATAGAGAATATGGTTATACAGAAGAAGAATTAGAAAAACGCACAAAAACTTGGGGAGCGTTTAAAAAGTTCTCAATGAAAAACGATTGGAAAACCATTTACGGCGATAATGTTACTAAGAAAATAATTTAATTATTTAGATTTCTTATGATGGGGTTTAATGATAGTACCTTTTTTAATGTAGTTATCATTAATAACGCCTTTAACATCAACTTTAACTTTTGGTTGTGGGAGTAAGCGTCCGATTGCACCATCATACACAAACGCACCTAAAACTGCACCTAAAGTAGGTACAAAGATATATAGTAAGAATTCGCAGTTAGCACCAAACGCTTGAGATAAATTAGCGCCATGTGCTAATCCCCAAATAACTGCAAATAAACGTGGACCAAAGTCACGAGCCATATTAAAACAAGCACCACTATACGGTCCTGATAAAGTAACAGCAAAGGTGATATATAAAGCAAGTACTAATGGGAATAATGCTTTGCCTGGTTTATTAACAATTCTTTGATCGTTACAAGCTAAGATTAAGATAACCATAAAACCAGTTAGAATAATTTCTAATGGAATTGCGGCTCCATAATTTCCTTTATAAGTACAGAATAATAAATTAGTTGCAACAAATGCGCCTTCAACTTCAACATCCATAATATGATGAATTTGTTGATAGAAAACGCCATACACTAAAGCAGCACCACAAAACCAACCAAATATTTGAGAAAAGATAAATGGAACTAAAGTTTTTTTATCTTGTCTTTTTGTTAAAACCATCGCCAATGTAACACCAGGATTAAATTGAGCGCCGCTTACTGGATTGAAGATAACTACAACAAACGCTATTGCTAAACCAAATAGCATCGAGAATTCATATTGATCAATCAAATTACCGCCTCCATTAATTTTATGTAACGGAACTAAACACGCTAATCCAAAAAAGCCTACTAGAAGACCGCAAAGGAATTCACTTAAGCATTGTTTTTTTAATGAAACCATATTATTACCTCACTAGTTATTAATTATATTAAAACGATAGATTTAATTCAAAATTAATATGCAGCATTAAGTATTTTTATCATGTCTTCGTACTTAAGAACTTTAACACCGTTTAATGTGGTCTTTTTATTATTAGAAAGACGTAACGCCATCTTTTTAATATCACTCTTTTTAATATTTACTTCTCTCAAAGATATTGGCATCCCTATCTTCTTGTATAAATCTTCTTGTTTCTTAATCGCCTTAATAGGATCATTAGTATTCCATACCCCTTTAGCGAATAATTTAAATCTTTTTAAATCAAATTTATATACATATCTTGCCCAAGACGGCCAAATGATTGATAAACTTGCACCATGCGCAACACTAGGATATAAACCGGATATTTGATGACCAAATGGATGAACAATGAATCTTACTTCTCTACCTAATCCTGTTATTCCATTATGAGCAATAGATGACGCCCACATCATATTTGCTCTAGCCCTATAATCTTTAGGATTTTTATAACACTTTAATCCTTCTTGATTCGCAGTTTTAATTACCGCTAACGCTAAAGCATCAGTTAATTCAGTATGCTCTCCTTTAGAAAAGAATCTTTCCATCGAGTGCATAGCGATATCTACAATTCCACATGCTGTCTGATACTTAGATACTGTTAAAGTAAGTTCAGGATTTTCAATAGAAAAATCCATTTGATTAATTACATCATTAAATCCTTTCTTCTCTTGAGTTTCTTCGTTAGTAATAACGCATGAATTGCTCATCTCGCTTCCTGCTGCAGATAATGTTAATATTGCTGCTTTAGGTAAACTCTTTTTAGTAGTAGCCTTACCAGTAAAATAATCCCAAATATTAACTTTTGGATTAGCAGCGCCTACTGCAATAGCCTTAGCAGAATCTAAAACTGAACCGCCACCGACAGCTAATACAAAATCTACTTTTTCTTTAATCGCTAATTTAATTCCTTTATTAACTAAAGATAAAACTGGATTAGCGGTAACTCCTCCTAATTCTATGTATTTGATATTTTCTTTTTCTAAACACTTTTCTATCTTACTTAATAATCCTGTTTTTCTAATTCTTTCTGAACCATAATGGATTAAAACTTTATTAGAATTATATTCTTTAATTAATTTACCAATTTTAAGTTCTTCACCTTTACCAAAATAAATTTTAGTCGGAATATTAAATATAAAATTTTGCATATCTTTTACCTATCCTTATATAACATTATGGTTTGAGGCATCCTAACGGCACTTCATAAATACCATCGTCCCTTTTAATCGCGACATTATTTTTTGTAATTATCATAAGAAAAGCAGGACTACCCGTTTTTCTTTCATCAATATCTCTAGAAATTTTTAGAAGCTTTTTAGCAGCATCATCAATATCTTTTTTATCGCCTAATTTCACTTCAATAAGCGCCCAACTCCCATCTTTAAAATAAATAACAGCATCTGCTTCTCTATCAGTCTTATCTCTATAATGATATATTTTGGCTCCAAAAGAATCGCAATAAATTTTTAAATCTCTTATTGCTAAAGATTCAAACAATAGACCAAATGTTTTGATGTCTTTAAATAAGCTGTTTGGGCTAGTACCTAGCGCAGCCGCTGCGATTGAGGGATCGACAAAATGTCTCGTTGATTTTTCTCTTATTGCAATTTTACTTCTTAAGTTAGGGTTCCAAGCTTCTAATTCATCAATAACATAAAGCCTTTCTAAAGCTAAAATATATTTATTGAATGTTTTAATATCAAAAGTTTCCCTAGATGAAGCAACATCATCCATAATTACTTTATCCGCAGTTTGGGTGGATATCGCTCTTGAATAAGAACGCATTAATTTTCTAGCGCATTGTTCATCTTTTCTTAAGGGAATATCTCTGAGTGAAAAAATATCTTCGCTTACTAATCCCTCATAAAAATCAATAGATTGTTGTAATGCAACATCTTTTTCTTTGTTTATTGATAAAGGCCATCCTCCACGACAAATTAAAAAAGCATAATCATCAATCGTTTTACTTGATGTGGTGGGTTTAAATTTACCATCCTTTAGAGCTAACAAAGAAACATTACCATTGCTATCGCCGCTTTCAAACAGTGACATTGGTCGCATTATTTTTTTAACAATTCTTGCAGTCCCTGTATGTCTATTGCTGTTTATATTATTATCGAAAAAAGTTTTATCAGTAACGCTGCCAGTTAAAATATATTGTCCAAACGATGATATCTTATCAACTTCATTTTTTATTGAATTCCAAATAAATGATACTTCTTGCCATTCATCAATTAAAATTGGTTTCTCTCCTTGATTAAGAAACTTGGTTGGTGATACTTTAGCTAAAGCAATTTGCTGAACACTTGCATCTTGATCAGTAAGATCAATAACAGTTTTAGCAAGTCTTTTTGAAGTAGTTGATTTTCCACACGATTTAGGACCAACAACGAGAACAGCTCCCTTTGACCTAAGTGCGAAATTTAGAATGTTATCAAATAGTCTTGGTATATAAATTTGTTTTTTCATAATAGTTTTATTTAATTCTACTATATATTTAAATAAAAGAAAATATTAATCATATTATTAGCAATAAATAAATCCCATTTTTGTCAAAATATAAATCCCATATACGGATAAATAATATATGGATTCATTTTAATTTAAGCAATACTACTGTCTCAATATGATAAGTCATTGGGAACATATCAAATGGTTGTACTGATTCAACCTTATATAAATCTTTTAATTCTTTAATGTCTCTCGCTAATGTATTAGGATCGCAAGATACATAAAAAATATTAGTAGGTTTTAATCGTTTAACGGCATTTAAAAATTTAGTTGTGCTTCCTTTTCTAGGAGGATCCATCACTAATACATCTAATTTATTAAGTTCATTAATATAAGCTTCTGCATCATCACAGATAAACTTAACATTATTAATATTATTTTCTTTAGCGTTTCTTATTGCATCTCTTACTGCGCTTTTATTTATTTCAACGCTTATTACTTCTTTAACATTAGAGGCTAGACTCATTCCGATAGTGCCTACCCCACTATAAGCATCAAGTAATGTATCGCTCTTTTTAAGATTTAAATTATTCTTAATGTAACTATATAATTTATCCGTTTGAATTGGATTAATTTGGAAGAATGATTTAGAGGATATTCTAAATTTAATTCCGCATAAAGAATCTACAATAAATCCTCTACCAAATAGTATTCTTTCTTGTTCTCCAAGTATTACATTAGTATCTCTTTTATTGATATTTTGTACAATAGTTGTAATCTCTGGATTATCTTTCTTAATCGCATTAACAAAATTATTACGTGAAGGGAATGAATCACAGTTAGTGACTAACACCACCATAATCTCGTTATAGTGATAAGAAGTTCTAATTAAGATATGGCGAATAACCCCGTATCTTCTATCTTCATCGTAAGGTTCAATTGCAAAATCCTGCATGTTTTTTTTAATTGAATTTAATATCTTATTACTTCTTTTATCTTCAATAACGCACTCATTAATCGGAACAATATCGTGACTCATTGCTTTATAAAATCCAAACTCAATCTTCTTATTAATTTTCTTTATTGGAGTCTGACTTTTATTACGGTAATAATATGGATTTTCCATTCCAATAGTATCATTCACTTTAACATCTAATTTAGCGATAAATTTAAAAGCATCTTTAACTTTATTAGATTTAAATTCTAATTGTTTAGGATAACTAAGAGATTGAAACACGCATCCTCCACACGCTGTAGATACTTTACATTTAGGATTTACTCTATCTTTAGATATCGTAATTAATTTTTTAATTGAACCATAATTAATACCAGCGCGAGAAAAATTAATTACTATATCTGCTTCTTCATTAAGAAATAATCCTTTAACAAAAATAACTTCTTTATTTAAGTGAATTACTCCTTCACCTTCGTTACTATAAGAAGTGCATTTTCCTTTAATGATAATTCCTTTCTTAAACATGAATTAATTATATAATAATTAACTTAAATTAAAGTATAATTTAACTATGAGAATATTATGCGCAATTGATTCCTTTAAAGGGAGTCTATCTTCATTAGAGGCTGGATTAGCGGCTAAAGAAGGAATACTAAACTTTAATAAAAATTATCAAGTTGATGTACTCCCTCTAGGAGATGGAGGTGAAGGTACAATGGAAGCCTTAACCATTGCCTTAAAAGGTAAATTTATAAATAAAAAAGTACAAGGACCATTAAAGAATAAAGTAAATGCAACTTATGGATATGTACCTAATAAGAAATTAGCGATTATTGAGATGAGTCAATCTAGTGGTATAACATTACTTAAAAGAAGTGAATTAAATCCATTATTCACAACTACATATGGATTTGGAGAATTAATATTAGACGCATTAAATAAAGGTACTAAACATTTTATATTAGCAATCGGAGGAAGCGCTACTAATGATGGTGGAGTAGGAATGCTTATGGCGCTTGGTTACCGCTTCTTAGATAAAAATAATAAAAGTATAAAACTAGGTGCAATTGGACTAAAAGATCTAAAGAAAATAGATAATAAACATATAGATAAAAGATTAAAGAATATAGATATCACAGTTGCTAGTGATGTAAATAATCCATTATGTGGATGTAATGGTTGTAGTGCGATTTTTGGTCCCCAAAAAGGTGCTACTAAATTAATGATTAAACAAATGGATGAATGGATTAATCATTATGCAGCATTAACTAAAAAGACTTTTAATAAAGATTGTATAAACGCACACGGCGCGGGAGCAGCTGGTGGGCTCGGATACGCGCTAATGGCATATCTAAATGCTAAATTAGTACCAGGTATTGATCTAGTTTTGAAGACAGAAAAATTTGAAGAACAAGTAAAGAAAGTAAATTTAGTAATTACTGGCGAAGGAAGACTAGACTCCCAAACTTGTATGGGCAAAGCTCCAAGTGGAGTTGCTCATCTAGCAAAAAAATATCATAAACCGGTTATTGCTATCGCGGGTTGTATAAGTGAAGATGCTCGCATCAATAATAAAAAAGGTATTGATGCCTACTTATCAATATTACAAAAACCAGTTTCTTTAGATGAAGCGGTGAATAAAAAGAACGCTAAAGAAAATATGGTAAAGACTGCTGAACAAATAATTCGTTTATATGCATTAAATAAATAGGAACAATTATGTTATTAGCAGATACTCTTCCAACCATACAAACTTACGGCGCATTTATTGGTTTAGCTGTAGCAATTGTATTAATCATATTTAAAATACATCCAGTTTATTCACTAATTATTGGTGCAATTGTTGGAGGCATTACTGGTTTAATTGGATATTCAAGCAATGTCGTAGTTGATACGGTTAATTGCATGGTTAACGGCGCTCAAGGAATGGTTAAAACAATTCTAAGAATATTAACTTCCGGCATATTAGCAGGGGCGTTAATTAAAACTGGAAGCGCTGAGAAAATTGCTAAATCAATTACAAAAGGATTAGGCCCTAAATTCGCTTTAGCTGCGATTGCAATATCCACTATGATTATTTGTACTGTTGGAGTATTTATTGATATTGCAATTATTACAGTTGCTCCTATTGCTATTAGTTTGGCTAAGCAAACTAAACATAAAACACCAACAATCTTATTAGCAATGATTGGAGGAGGTAAGGCAGGTAATATTATCTCTCCTAATCCTAATACGTTAGCGGTAGCAGAAAAATTCAATGTCCCTTTAATGGGCTTAATAGTAAGAAATATCATTCCTGCTATTTTAGCGTTAGGGGTAACAATATTAATCGCTTATATAATGGGAAGAAAGAAAGACACAACATTAAAAGAAGAAAAGAAAAGCAATAAATCAAAAAAGAAAATTGAGGAAGAAAAATTACCTAATCTTATACTTGCCTTGCTTGGCCCAATTGTAGTGGTTGTTATATTAATATTAAGACCAACTGCAGATGTTGATATTGACCCATTAATCGCTTTACCAGTTGGAGGATTAGTAACAATACTAGTTACTAGACATTATAAAGAAACGTTCTCTAAAATGGCATTTGGATTAAGTAAAGTAGTAGGCATCGCTGTCTTATTATTAGGCACTGGCGCATTAGCTGGTATTATCTCTAATTCAGGACTTAAAAACGATTTAACAAATATGATTAATGCTTTGAATATGCCAGTATTTCTCTTAGCTCCTTTTGGAGGATTATTCTTTGCTGCTGCAACTGCATCTACTACTAGTGGAGCAACAGTAGCTAGTGATGTATTAGCAAAAACTTTAATCGAACACGGAGTTAGTCCTGTAGGAGCCGGTGCAATGCTACATTCTTCTTGTACTATTTTAGATTCACTCCCTCACGGTTCATTCTTCCATGCTACTGGAGGATCAGTAAATATGGAATTTAAAGATAGACTCAAATTAATTCCTCTAGAAGCTTTAGTAGGACTTACCAGTACAATTGGTTCAATTATTGTCTTCTTAATAATTAAATAAAAATCCACGTCAGCATGGCGTGGTTTTTCACTCAGGTCTATAAGACCGTTTACTGGCAGCAGCGATTTCGCTGCTCTTAGTTTGCCCAATTGCCTTTGTCACTCTTACTTACCCTTAAAAGGGTCTTTGTATTCT
>JAZLFE010000068.1:0-1209 GCA_045615605.1 Bacilli bacterium
TAATTATTTATTTTTATCTTTTAATTTAGCGTATTTATTTTTATAAATAAGATGTTGGATAAAAACATCAAAGTAACCCATTGGTTTACTCTTTTTTAAATAACGAGCCGCTAAAGTATTTTTTTCTTTAATTAATTTAATTGCTTCAGCGTCTTCTTCAACTGCAATAGTAGAATGACCAAACATTTGAGCATAGTCATCTAAGTATGGTTTATTAAGTGTCTTCTCGTCTTTATCAGTAGCGACTTCATCATATAATTTCTTAGATTTAGCCTCTAAATCAATTGCTTTTTTAAAAGCATCTTCGTAATTATTAGAGACAATAATCGCTCCATGACGAGCCATTAAGAAAGTATCTTTATCAGGATTATTAACAACTACTTCTTTAACATTATTTACTAATTTTTTAGTAGATGGTAAACCATATTTTGCAACCGGTGCGAAGTCTTTTGATACACTATCAACACTTATCGCAGTCGCATAATTTTGGTGAGTATGTAATATAAAATTAACGTCTTTTCTTACTTGGTAAATTGCCGCGTGGACTTTCTTTTCTCCACTCGGTTTAACATTACCAGAATAAGAACAATCAGCAATCTTAACGATTACTAAATTGTTTTCGCTAACTTGATCATAAGGGACTCCACTAGGAGTAATGATGAATTCTTCATCAGATATTCTAGCGGATATATTTCCCCAGGTTCTAGCAATTAATTTTTGTTTAACTAGTTCTAGACCAGCTTTAATAATTAATTTCTTTGCTTCAGTAATTGAGTACGCCATTATTTTGCCTCAGGGAATTCAATTTGTGCACAGTTCTTAAATACTCTTTCAAATCTTGCTAATACATCATCAATCATCTCTTCAGTATAAGCAGCGGAAGTGTATAAACGAGAGCCTGCTAAAGTAACAAGTCCTTCGGCCATATAAGCAGCGCCCATATGTTCCATTTCTTTTTGACGTTTACTAGTCTCTTTTAAGACGTGAGGCAAGGCCCAAAGTTTCTTCCAGTTAATCGCAAAGTGCATAGTACCAACACTATCAAGGGGACAGACACTAGCAATATTAAATGCGACAAATGGTAAATTATATTTCTTAATTAATGCTTGTAATCCTTTAGTTAAACGGTCACCCATTCTACCAGCGACTTCACAGGCATTTCTCTTTTGAATTTCACAAATTGCAGTATAACCCGCAACACAGCTAATT
>JAZLFE010000069.1:0-11435 GCA_045615605.1 Bacilli bacterium
GCGTTTCAACCCAAAAACGGAATGTCCAACACACGCGCGCGTTAAAGCCTATGAAACTTAATCAACCCAAAAACGGAATTAGGTTATGCAAAGCATAAAAGTAAAAGTCGCTACGTAAGTTCAACCCAAAAACGGAATTGCTGAAAAGTCCCATATAATAAGCATTTTCAAAGGATTCAACCCAAAAACGGAATTAATCTCGTAATAGCTAATCTGGATGAATCAACCCAAACACGGAACGACTACGCATTATGCGTGTGAACATGATCTAAAACTATCAAAAATAAGTCACTTCAACCCAAATGCGGAAAGTTTTTATTTATTTATAAATAAAGTATAAAACTCGTATGTTAAGTTCAACCCAAACACGGAAACTTTTAATTTTTAAAAATATTTAAAAATTAAACCCATTTTTCGTTTTTAACTTGTCGTAAATCAACCAAAAATAAGTTTGCATATTGGTTGAAATGAGAATAGAATTATCAATGTCAGAGGTTGAAAGAAAATGGCAAAACATAACGTAATTGTTAAATATAACAACCCGATTAACTCGCTTAATATCACTCAGTTATCTCAGCTAGAGTTAAACGTATTCGTCGCCCTGATCTCAACCGTTAAAAACAAAGGAACCCAATCAATAAACCTATCGTTTAACGATTTCCGTTCACTCGCTAGAATCGAAAAGAATATCGCTGAAAGCCAATTTAACGATTTAGTTATTGGAACATTTAAAAAGATTGGAGCAGGCTCCATCGCATTAGAAGTTAAAGATAAATTCTTAATGTTCCCGTTATTCCAGAAGATTCTCGTTGATAAATCTACTAAGAAGATTAAATACAACGTATCTAATGAATTTATTAAATATTTTAATAACTTCGCTAGAGAATATACCATGTTCCCACTTTATGACTTTACTGCTATTAAAGGGAAATACGCTAAGATTATCTATAAGCAATTAATGCAATATTCTTCTACTGGTAAGTTCTACGATAATTATGATCACTTCGTCTATGACTCCTTAGGAGTCCCTAAATCAACCGTAAAAGCGAATATTAATTCTAAATTTATAAAGACTAATGTGGATAAATTAAAGAAACTTGGTTACTTTAAGAACTTAAATGTTAGCTACACTCGTAGTAATAATAAATTCACCGGAATCGAATTTACCTGGGAACCAGTCTCTAGCAAAGATATCATCCGTAACAATAAAGAAAGCTTCGACGATAAAGAATACGACGAGTTATTAAAAGAACTCGCTGAAGATGCAAATAAAAAGATTAACAATAAGAAAGTCTTAGACTACAAAGGATAATTATTTAATTATGGCTAATAAAGATTTTGACTTCGAAGACTTTAATGTTCCTGCATACACCATTAAAGAATATAAGGAAGCAGTAGAGTTCCTTAAATTCTTAAAGAATGTTCTTCGTAGTATGGAAACCCATCATGAAGATCCTGAAAAAATGAGAGTCGTTAAAAAGAATATAAAAATCCTAGAAGATAAAATTAACCATTTGAGTTAATTTAATTTGACTCTCTCTCTCTCTGTTATATGAGAATAAAAATACAATAAAGGAATTATTATTCTTATGAGAAAAATGAAATTATTAGTAGTGCCTCTACTTTCAGTAGCGTTTCTCACTAGCTGTTGGGGCGATGAACCTGATCCAGAACCCGGGACGGATATTCACGTGGTGACTGAAGAAGAATTTAATGATGCTATTGCAATGAAAGATATTCACTATGCTAAATGTGAATTAGAAGCGAGGCCTGATGTTTATGATCATGATAAAACAGATTACGTCTATATAGCTTCGCCTACTGCATCTTATGTATCTTATCAAAATTTAGGTGAAGATTTAAATGAAAGTTATTTTAATAAGAAGGGCGAATCGACTGTAATTCAATATACGAAAGGTTTAGAAGACAAATGGTATATTTATTATAGTGATAGCGACCATATAATTGATATTCAAAATGATTATTATTTTAATTTAACATATGATTTTCAACCGTTTAATTTGAACTTTGATTTATTAAACTACAATTCCGATAGTTCCCTTTATTCTGCTGAATACGAGATTAAGATGGAAGGACCCATGTCACAAAATATTCATTTTAAAACTACAATGAAGTTTGAAAATAAAAAAATTGTTTCTTGTGATATGTCTGCATTTTTAGCCAATCAACCTGATAAAGTTATTGTTGATACAACGCGAAAATTTAGTTATGAAGAAATAACTCCTGAATTTCCTTTCGATGATAATCATTTAGACAATGATTTTTTTGTAGATACTAAGGAAAGTGGAAAATACATATGGAATAATTACTATTTTAATTTTCCATTTGGATCAAGAACCATTACGTTTACATTTCCTGTTGTGAAAGAGGATAATCCAGAATACTTAGATTTTTTCAACCTCTATTCTTATAACGGAGAAACTAAAGTTGCGTGTAACCTTAATTCAAATATTTACAAGACAGAGGTCTATTACGGAACAGCAGATATGACATTTATAGAATTAAATCCGAATGTTTATTATCAGTTTTATGAGTCGGGAATTAAAATTGATAACAAATTCTATACTGATTTTACAAATGCTAGCTATTTAAAAATTAGTATTCAGTTAAACACTCCATCTTTTGATCTAGGCTTTGGTTCAGCGGATTTTACTTACACTACTGCTGACTAAAATTTATTTTTTATTATTTAATTGCTTAACTAAGAATTCTACTAAAGTATCTGAATTAATATTTTTCGTTAATTTCTCAAAGAAGCTTTTAATATATTCTTCTTCACTTAATCCAAGAAGATAATTTAATGTAACATTAAAGTAGTCACATAATTTTAAAGCATTGCCAACACTGATAGAACAAATGTCACACTCCCAATTACTAATTGAAGAACGTGATAACCCAGTATTCGCTGCAAGTTCATCCTGAGTCATATTTTTTTGTAACCTTAATTCCTTAAGGCGAGATTCTATTTTCATAAAATTCTTATAGTTAATAATTTAACTTATCCTCCATAAAATAATCATTTATCCAAAATTTTGTACAAGAAAACCCGGTTTTTGCCCATTTCGTGCTTAAAATTTTGGAATTATCCATTTAAAACATAGTTTTCTTTATAATGAGCGTTATGGAGAAGAAAAGATTTTTTATTACTCTAGTAATATCTTTGCTAGTGGGTTTTTCATCTTCACCTGTTATCGCTATTTATCAAAATCAAAACTCATTAAAATCAAATTCTCATATTTTGAAGCAAATAGATAATCGAACTGTTGTTGAGTATGGGGATTATAGAGAAGGATATTACGATATAACGTCAAGAGAGGACATAGGATTTCCAGAAACACCATTTACCTTAGAGGAAGGCAAATATGCAATTCACGATAATAGTAGTGGGTGGCTTTCTACTATGGGGAAAGTTAACTTTGATACAGTAAGCGAAACTATTAAGTTTACTATGCCATTTGTAATCCCAGGATTGAATACATCAGGACGTAATAATTCAATTATTAGGTATGGAATTAAAAGCGAAGATTTGTGGTCGATAGTTAATACCATTGGAGATAATGGATCTGGTCAACCAAATTGGTCTGTGTTTGAAGTAAAAGGAAAAAATATAGATGATGTAAAAGATGAGGATGTAGATATTACAGATAAAATTGAATACAAAGGTGGGGCGGTCATGGATTCTCCTGATGGTTTAAGACATTCAGTAGATGGAGCAACCTTTGGTTTTAAAGCTGACTCAAATGATAGTTTTTATAATTATACCCAAATTCATATTCAACTGACTGACTCAAGTTTTACAAAATCTTTTAATAATTATCAAGGGATACCAGAACCATATATATTTATTGAAAATGTTGTTACAGAACCTGGAACCGATGCTTGTGGTTCTGTTTACCCATCTGACCATGTAACAATTAATGACATGGAAGAAGTAGATGATTATTTTCCAAGTGTACCAGTTTGGTATGAGGCTGCTAAATCAGTTACAAGTCGTGGAAGTTTTAAAAATAAAGAAACTGCAATTAATGAAATAGCTGAACTTATTAAAGCAGATGTTGCTTCACACCGTGAACAACACTCAGCGGATTATACTGATCATATTTTCTCCGAAAATAATACTTTTGAATATCAGGAGGAAAGAACTTATACCGATTACACTGAAGAAAATTATCCAAATTTTAATGAAGTTGAACCTTATGACGTTCTTGATTTTTCTCACGGAACAAAATATGACATAGACGTAGTTCCTTTCTATGAAAACACAACTGAGGATCCTAATTTTAGACATAAGATTACCAAAGTATATGCTTTTAAGCATAATGATTCAAAGATTGATGATTTTATTAGAGCGCAGGCAGCAAAATTTGTAGAAGAGAGAAACGCATTAGATCATTTAAAACCCGCTTATCCCTTTTTAGATGATGAAAATGAAAATGTCATCTTTGATGATTACCGCTTTTATAGATGCACATCCGAAGATGAAGGCATACCGTCTTATGCTTATTGTAGTTCATACGATCCATACGATCCTAATTATTCATATATTGGGGCAAATGATTCTGAGATGACAACAGGACATATGAAAATTGATCCTGAAGAAACAGGTTTCTTAGATTTCTATAATCAAAACGGATTTTATTCTCTTCAATATGGCTGGATTGCTAAGACTAATGTATTTACTAAAGACTTTGTCTTAGTGCACACTAACACTTCAGAAGAATGGCAAAAAGTTGCCAAAGCAAGTGGGGACCCCGTATTTGTAAATTTATATAACAATCTTTATGTAGGAGAAAGTGGTGATGAATACATTATAAATAGTGCATACGATAACAAAATAACTTTTAGTTCTGCAGATGCAATGTTTATTAGAATCACTAAAGATAATAACGCTCCTGAATATCACACTGCATATGCTACTTATTCAATTGATGGTGCGAATCCTGCTTCTTTAATTGAAAAGAAAGATTATGTTCTTGATATGAATTCTCCAGGAACATACAAAATTGAATTTATGAACCGAACTGATACAGAGCCTGTATCTTTATCTATGCGTGTTATTGGTGATGAAGGATTTGGATTAAATAGTCAAGGCAGTAATTTAAATCTACGCTTAAGCGTTATTAATGGAAGTAGTAAAGATTTAAAGCAACTAACCATACGTCGCTCAAAGTTATATTCTGGTCACCTGGATAGTCAAACATATATTGAAAATATGGTAGAGCCTGTTGAACCTTCTGTTTTATACGAGCAAGGATTCGGGGATCCACTAGAATATGATGAAAGTGCAACCCCTAAAAAAATCGAACCAACTACTTTAAATTATGAATTTATAGAAACAGGAGCAACCCGTGATAATCAGTTTAATGAATGCTTTTATATTGAGGCTCAGCTCCTTAATTCATACAAATTCTTTTATCTATACTGGAATTATGAAATTCCTGAATATGAAGTTACTGTAAATGTCGGCGAAAAAGGTTCGTTTACCGGAAGTACTTCTTATAAAGAAGGAGAAAAAACTAATATAACTATTACTCCGAATGAAGGTTATAAAATTACTGAGGTGTATTGGAATGGAACGATATATCCTTCTTCTAAAATAAATCCTACTGGAATGAAGATAGAAGAAGTAGTTAATGAAAATTCAACTCTAAATGTTAATTTCACAGATATTACTTACTATAATTTCAAGGCTGAATATAATGAAAAATTTGGTAGTGTATCTTATAAAGATAAGTATGGTGAATTTGAGACTACTAATATAGAGATTGAACCCAAAGCCGGATATTTAATTGATTCTATTAAGTGGAATGGGGGAGATATAAGACCTGATGATCCATCTCGTATGGTAATAAATAGAACGTTGACTAGTGATACTACAATGGTAGTTACTTTTAGGGAGATGAAAGACCCTGTAACTTTAACAATTGATCAAAATGATGGTGGAACTGTTAGTGGTGGAGGTACTTTTGAAAAAGAAACAAAAGTAACAATTAGTATAACTGTGAATGAAGGTTATGAAATAGAGTCAATTTATTTAGGGGAGCAATCATTAGAAATTAAAACATCTTTTGAAATCATTCTTGAAGAAGATGCTACTTTAAAAGTTAGATTTAAAAAGATAGTGCAGCCTGTTCATGATAATACAGGATTAATTGTTGGAATATGTTGTGGTGTAGGCGCGGTTGCCATAGGCGTCGGTGCCTTCCTAATAGTACGCGCTAAGAAAATTGGATCAATGAAAAAATAAAGGAGGAAATTTATGAATTTCTTAACAAATTTACAAGCTGGAGGAGACATAGTAAATACTGCAGTTGAAGCAGTTCGCTGGGTAGCGAATGCTTTAATGGCAGTAGGAACCGTTGTGGTAGCGGTCAACTTAATCCGCACAGGAATTAAGTTAAGCGCTGCTGATTCTCCAGAAGCCGCACAAAAATGTAAGAAGAGAATTCTTTATTGCATTGTTGGATTAATCATCATAGTCTCTGCATTGACGGTAATTAATGTTCTTGTTCCGTTCATTAAAGAATGGCTGTCAGAACAGCAACACTAATGAAAAAGAAAGACTATAAGTTTTTCTTTGGTTGGTCATTAGCGCTTTTTATCGCCACCTTTATTTGGTGTCTCGTAGGAGAATTAATGAACACATCTAGTTTTGCGCTTCACATCATTAGTGGTGTGCTCTGCGTAATTGGAGGACTAAGTGCTTTGATCTTTGGATTAATGATGCTTAAGAAAGATGAATAACAAAAGAAATAAGATAATCTTATATTCCATCCTCGGATTATTAGCATTGATAGTTTATTGGGTTATTTTCACCTTCCTAACTTTAGCTCTAAAAGAAAAATTCCAGCCTGATCTATCTCATTTTGGCCAATACATTTTTAACGGTATTACAGTTGCATTCTCTTTAGTTGCATTTGCAGTTTCTCTAATTTATTTCGTTTATCTTCAATTAATCAGAAGCAAGAAAAAAGGACCAAGCGCTCAAAGAGCGAACTCTAACTTATTCGATGACTCTCGTTTTCTAAAAGAAGAGGAGTTAGATAAGTATTATGGAATTAATGTTGATGGCAAACATTACTCACCAATATTTTTAAAAAATATTTCTGAATCAAAAGTTAATGGATTAATCATTAACTCTAATTTCAATAAGAAGGGTGAATATTATTTCCACGCCGGTAATAATCTTCATAACTTAGTAGTAGGCACTACCGGTACTGGTAAAACAAAGTTTTTACTTATCCCAACCATCCTCATGATGGCGAAGTCTAAGAATAAGCCATCTCTAGTGATTATTGACGTTAAGGGTGAAATTTTAGAGAAGACTCATAGCACTATAACCAATAATGGTTATGAGGCACATATCTTAGATTTACGCTCCCCTTCAATAAGTGAACACTACAATCCTTTAGAGATAATTATTGATTACTTTGATACCTATCTAAAAGATAAAAAGAGAAATATAAATTTTAAATATAAGTATCAAACAGAAATCGCTAAATTAAGCGAGTTAATTATCTCTAGCAATAGTGAAGACGCATTTTGGAGTAACGCTGCTAGAAACATCTTTAAAGGCATAATTTATGCACTTCTTGAAGACTACCAAAGCGGAATCTTAACGAAAGCTCAATTCACTTTTGCGACAATTCACAATATTAATTCATTAGGTAGTGATGAGTTTTATAAATACTTCGCTAACCGTGATCGCACAAGCGAAGCGCGCAAGATGGTTACGATTAATGTCCTTAACAACTATGATGCAATGGGGCAGATGAATAAAACTCTAACGAGTATTATGTCTACATATGTTACTGACTTTAATAAATTCATTGATTCTGCATCTTTAGATCTAACCACTTATAGTGATTTCAACGCTAAGAACATCATGAAGAAACCTACGGCAATTTATATATTGCTACCCGATGAAGATAAATCTAAATACCCACTTGCTAGTATTATCGTTAACCAAATCTATTCTTTACTAGTAACTAGTAATCAAGAAGAAGGATTAGCGAATATTTCTAGAGATACTCATTTCTTATTAGATGAGTTTGCTAATCTTCCAAAATTCCCTGCTATTGATAACTGGTTATCTATTGGTCGAGAAAGAAAGATATTTATATCTATCTTCGTTCAGGCTATGTCACAACTAGATGGTAAATATGGAAAGGAATATACAAAAACTATCGTCCAAAATTGCAATATGAAAATCATATTAGGATTAGGAGAAACTCAATCAGTAGATTATTTTAAACATTTGTTTGGAACTTATACTGTAGCAAGTTCTTCTGTATCTCAAGGATACAAAGAGAAGTCTGAATCAACTTCTTCTAATTTACAGAAGGCTGATTTGATCCTCGCTTCTCAATTTATGAAGATGGTTCCAGGCGAACTCTATTTTATAGAACTTAAACATAATCCAGGGCACACCCATGTACAACCTATATTCGATAGAAGGTTTAACACTCAGTTATTTATTCATAAATATAAACCATCCACTGAGATAAAAGAGATTGAGAATATAGAACAATATATATACACTCCTATCTTTAAAGATAAGGATAAAGAAAAAGAACCCACTCGTACTTCAAGAATTAAAAGCAAACCAAAAGAAGTAGAAGATAATATTGATTTAGATAATAGTGACCAAATTGGTTTTTAATATCGTATCAAAAATAATTAAGATATACTTATTGTGTATGAAGAAAATATTGTTTGTGTTTCCTTTTATAATTTTTGGTTCTTCTTTAGTTGGATGTAATAAACCTACCTATACCGTTACGTGGAAAAACTGGGATGGAACTATATTAGAAGTGGATGAGAATGTGATAGAGGGAAGCATGCCTAAATACAACAGTGATTCTCCTATTAAGCCAATTGATGATTTTTATGACAGACCATTTATTGGGTGGGATAAAGAATTAAAAGAGGTATGTTCTAACGTAGAATATACGGCTATATTTGATGATGAAGGTAGCGAAGTAGATCGTTTTATCACTGAAATTGGTATAACTGTGGGTGATGGAGAAGAATTTTCTTTTACCGCTACTCCAGCAGAATCAAATGAATTAATAGTTGATTGGGGAGATGGAAGTGAAATTGAAACAGGGGTTCTTTCTCATAAGTATACAATAGGCGATAATTACAATGTTCTTATAAAAAACGCCCAGTCATTTGGTCGTAATGTGGGGAAAAGACAAATTAATTCATTAAAGTTTGGAGAAAGTGTTGAAACAATAGAAGACTTAGGTTTTTTTGTATGCGGCAATTTAAAATATGTCTATATTTCTAAAAGCATTTCGTTTATAAACGGCAATCCATTTGATACATGTACCGCTTTAGATACAATCAACGTAGATAAAAAAAGTAAATATTTTGATAGCAGAAATGATTGCAATGCGATTATTTCAAGAATTGATCTTGTTAAAGGTGAAAATAAAATTTTGGCGAATACTCTTGTTAGTGGGTGCTATAAGACAACAATACCCGATGGAGTTAAGATTATCGGTAAAAATGCTTTTTCTAACATTAGTAACGAAAGTTTAACGTCGATTACCATTCCTGATAGTGTTGTTATTCTTGATGAAGCCGCCTTTTCACCTATTCGTTGTCTTAGCAAAGTTTATTTTTCAAAAAACATTAATTTCATAGGAAAAATGTGTTTTATAAACTCATCATGTTTGTCTTTAGCCGATTTATCGAGAGTTGAAGAACCTCCAACTTTAGGCGAGGCTGCATTTCATGGAACATCATCTGATTTAAAGATATTAGTGCCTGCTGGTAAACTTAATGAATATAAAGAAGCTGATGGCTGGGAAGTTTATAGAGATAAAATAGTTGACCATATTGATTAATTTAAATAAATATAAAATTCGTGCCACACATTTATAAATATATGTGTTACTATAAATTTAGGTAGTTCGAAATACCTGTAGTTACTAACTACTTCTATACCGTAAGATATAGAACATACTTCGTACCTTAGGTATGTAAAAAGTAAGAGTACATAATTTGACCTGGAGATGAGTTACAAAGTAGCCATCTACGAAGGGTCATTTTTTATTTAATGTGAGTTATTCTTAATAAATAGCGTATAAAACAACGCTTTCATATACTTTAAATGGGAATGAATATTCAAAACCCCAGTAATCCGCCCAATAAGAAAATGTCTCTCCCTCTTTTGTTGGGTCTTCTGGTTTTTCGATTTTTTCAAGATATTCTGCTTCCTGTTGTTTATAAATCGTTTCATCATTTATAAAAGTAACTGTGTATTTTCTTGTTTCCATTTCATAATGCGCATTTAAAGTTGTGTCCATTGTGATAGGGGTATCAAAATTAAATTCTCCTTCCTTATCACCCCAATAAAGAAATTTATAAGTGAATCTAGGAGAAGGATCCTTAGTAGGATCTTTTGGCTTACTCACCTTTTCATTATATTTAACTTCTTTTTCGGTATAAACATAACCATCACTCATAAAAGTTACAGTAAATGTTTCTTTAACAAACCTAGTCCAATTAGCTACTAAAGTAATGTCTTTAGTAATAGGGGTAGAGAAATTAAATTTCTCTCCATCTAATCGCCATTCTTTAAATTCATATCTAAAAGTTTTATCTGGTTCTCTTAAAGGCTTTTCTGGTTCAATCGCACATTCATTTTCTTTTACTTCTTGAACCGGGATTTCTCCTACACCTTCGTTTAGATCAAAAGAAACTTTATATTTCTTTATTGTAGATCCACAACCCGTAATTAAAGAAAAAACGAAAGCAGGCGCTAATAATAAGGTTAATCTTTTCATAAAAATATTTAAATATAAGCAACTATATAAAGTCAATCCATTAATTGATGAGATTCGTTTTATTTATAATAAACATGTATGTGTTTTAGAAAATATACTGTTGAGGATTTATATAGATTCCGTAATTTTGAAATATTTCTAAATAAATTTTAAATTCCAAAATTTTAAGCAAAAAATGTATAAAAACAAGGTATTTTTGTACAATATTTTGTCATTTACTAATTTTTTATTTTTTTAAAATAAAATAACTTTAGTATGAACTTTGCCTTAACAGACAACGGCTTCAACCTCTTTAACTGGGGTGCCTTTAAAGGCATGCTTGCATCCTTCTTAATGACCATCGTCCAACTTTTATGTATGGGCGTTTTCTTTATGGAAAACGTCTTCTGGGTATTAATAAGAGGCGTAAAGATGAGTGATGGCTCCTATCGAAATATCATCGATGGATTATTATTCAATGGTCAAAGTCTCGCTGATAATAAAATAACCGCCATAGTGGGGGTCATTGTATTAATCGCTATCGCGTTAACAATCCTCGCTAGTGTTATAGCAGTCGTGAAGTCTAACTTCTCTACTAAAGACGAAGATCGTTCTCCTAAGATTGCAGTCGTAGGAGTA
>JAZLFE010000070.1:0-8694 GCA_045615605.1 Bacilli bacterium
TTAAAAGCGAATGGAAGGAAATAAAACATTAATCAAACAACCTAATATAATCAAAGATAATGTTTTAAAATTTCTAAAAGATAATAAAAAATATAACAAGAAACAATATACGTTTCTTCCCGGATTCATCGATGTGCATGTGCACTTCCGTGAACCGGGTTTTTCTTATAAAGAGACTATCTTAACGGGAAGTAAGGCTGCTACGAAAGGAGGATATACCTACGTTGCAACTATGCCTAACTTAAAACCCGTAAGTGATACTCTTGATCATATTAACGCTCAAATTAATTTAATTAAAAAAGTTAATATCATTACTGTTAAACCTTACGGTTCAATTACTCTTAATGAAGAAGGAAAAATAATTTCTCCTCTAGAAGAAACTGCGCCTTATGTCTTTGCGTTCTCTGATGATGGGAAAGGAGTGCAAAATAAAAAGATATTATTTAACGCGATGAAACGCGCTAAAAAATTAAATAAAGTAGTCGCTCTACATTGCGAAGTAAATAAATTAATTAAAGGCGGATATATTCATGATGGAGAATATGCTAAAGAGCATAATCATCTAGGTATTTCTAGTAAGAGTGAATATAAAGAAATAAAAAGAGATATTAAACTTGCTAAAAAAACAAAATGTAAATTACATATTTGTCACGTTTCTACTAAAGAAAGCGTTGAATTAATTAGAAAGGCAAAAAAGAAAGGGATTGATATAACCTGTGAGACTGCTCCTCATTATTTATTACTTAATGATTCAATGTTAAAAGAGGATGGATATTATAAAATCAATCCTCCTATTAGAAGTAAATTAGATCAAGCCGCCTTAATTAAAGGTATTCAAGATGGCACTATTGATATGATCGCTACTGATCACGCTCCTCATAGTGAAAGTGAAAAAAATAAAGGATTAAAAGATTCTTTATTTGGAGCAGTCGGTCTAGAAATTGCTTTCCCACTTCTATATACCTATTTAGTTAAGAAAGAGATTATATCATTAGATAAATTAATTGAATTATTAGTAATTAATCCCGCTAAACGATTTGATATAAAACTAAATAGAGACTTTAGTATTTGGGATTTAAATGAAAAAGAAATTATTGATAATAAGAAGTTTCTCTCTAAAGGTAAAAACACTCCATTTAATGGATATGAAGTATATGGAATTAACCAGGCTACAATACATAATAAAAAAATAGTTTATAAGAGGTAGATTTATGAAAAGAAAAGACATTAAAAAAGTACTCATCATCGGTAGTGGTCCAATTGTAATTGGTCAGGCAGCAGAATTTGACTACGCTGGTACCCAAGCTTGTTTAGCACTTAAAGAAGAAGGTTATCAAGTAGTATTAGTTAACTCTAATCCTGCGACAATTATGACTGATACTAGTATCGCAGATAAGGTTTATATGGAACCTCTTACTCTTGAATATATCGCTAAGATAATTCGTCATGAAAGACCAGATGCGATTGTTCCAGGTATCGGAGGACAAACCGGTCTTAACCTAGCTATGCAATTAGCGAAAAAAGGAATTTTACAAGAGTGTGGTGTTGAACTATTAGGTACACCTGCAGATAGTATTGAAAGAGCAGAAGATCGTGAATTATTTAAAGAGATGTGTATTAAAATTCATGAACCAGTTATCCCTTCAATTATTACATATAGCATTGAAGAAGCGGTTATTGCAGCAAAAAAGATTGGTTATCCAGTTGTCTTACGTCCAGCCTTTACTTTAGGCGGAACTGGTGGAGGCTTCGCTAATAACGAAAAAGAATTAAAAGATATAGCGATTAACGCTTTTATGTTATCTCCTGTTCATCAAGTATTAATTGAAAAAAGCGTTAAAGGCTATAAAGAAATTGAATTTGAAGTTATGCGTGATCATGATGATAACGCAATTACAATATGTGGAATGGAAAATATTGATCCAGTAGGAGTCCATACTGGCGATAGTATCGTTGTCGCTCCAATTATGTCTCTTACTAAGCAACAAATGAAAATGCTTAATGATTCTGCAATTAAAATTATTCGTGAATTAAAAATTGAAGGTGGTTGTAACGTACAATTCGCCTTACATCCAAAGACTAATAAATATTATTTAATTGAAGTTAATCCTCGCGTCTCTCGTTCATCGGCATTAGCAAGTAAAGCAAGTGGATATCCTATTGCGAGAGTCACTGCAAAGATTGCTGTAGGAATGAAATTAAAAGAGATTCCTGTAGCAGGTGGTTATGCTTCTACTGAACCAACACTTGATTATGTAATCGCTAAATTCCCGCGCTTCCCATTTGATAAATTCACTAAGGCTAGTAATATCCTTTCTACTCAAATGAAAGCTACTGGTGAAGTTATGTCGATTGGAGATAACTTAGAAGAATGTTATCTAAAAGCAGTTCGTTCCTTAGAGATTGGAGCGAACCATCTCTACTTAAAGAAATTTAAAGATTACACTAAGAAACAATTACTTGATTATATTAAAGAATTTAAAGACGATAATTTCTTTGCAATTGCTCAATTATTAAGATTTAACGTATCTATTGAAGAGATCGCTAAGATAACTTTAATTACTCCATTATTTATTAAAGCAATAAAGAATATTGTTGATACTGAAGATGAATTAAGTAAGAACCATGATGATATTGCTTTATTAAAGAAGGCTAAAACTTTAGGATTCTCTGATAAATGTATCGCTACTTTATGGAATAAGAATGAAATAGAAATTTATCGTTTAAGAAAGAAACATAATATTGTTCCAATATTCAAGATGGTTGATACTCTTCATGCTGGTAAATACATAGCTTATTTATATTCAACTTATAAGAATTTAAATAATAAAGATGAGAAGAATGAATCTAGAGTAACTAATAAAAAGAAAGTTATAGTATTAGGTGCAGGTCCAATAAGAATTGGTCAAGGTGTTGAATTTGATTATTCTACTGTTCACGCAGTTAAGACTATTAAGAAAGCAGGATATGAAGCAATTATTATTAATAATAACCCTGAGACAGTTTCAACTGACTATACCACTGCAGATAAATTATATTTTGAACCATTAACTCCAGAAGATGTTATGGCAATAGTTGATCTAGAACAACCAATAGGAGTTATCGCTACATTAGGTGGACAAACTGCCATTAACTTAGCGGAAGGTTTAATGGAACGAGGTGTTAAATTAATTGGCACTGATTGTGACGCAATTGATAAAGCAGAGAACCGTGATAGTTTTGAAAAATTATTAGTGGAATTAAATATTCCTCAACCTCCAGGAAAAGCAGTCACTAATATTGAAGAAGGAGTTAGAACTGCTGAGAAGTTAGGATACCCTGTATTAGTTAGACCTAGCTTTGTCTTAGGTGGTAGAGCAATGCAAATAGTTGCGAACGAAGCGCAACTTCGCAAATACTTAAAAAGCGCAGTTGAAATTGATGAAGATAAACCAGTATTAGTAGATAAATATATTAATGGTAAAGAAGTTGAAGTTGATGCTATTTGTGATGGTCATGATGTATTCGTTCCTGGCATTATGGAACTAGTTGAAAAGACTGGTATTCATTCAGGCGACTCCATCTCGGTATATCCTACATTCTCTATAAGCGATAAAGTTAAAGGAACTATCTTAGAATATAGTAAGAAATTAGGATTAGGTATTGGAATTATTGGATTATTTAATATTCAATTCATTGTCGATGAAAATGAAAAAGTTTATATTATCGAAGTTAATCCTCGTTCAAGTAGAACCGTTCCATTCTTATCTAAATCAACCGGATATTCTTTAGCGGATATTGCGACTGAAGTTATATTAGGTAAGAGTCTAAAAGAACTTGGAATATTTAATATTTATCCAGAAGAAAAGAAACGTTGGTATGTTAAAGTCCCTGTCTTCTCATTCAATAAATTAAGAGGACTTGATGCTTATCTATCTCCTGAAATGAAATCTACTGGAGAGGCGATTGGATATGACGATGATTTACATCGTGCGTTATTTAAAGCGTTACAGGCGAGCGGAATGAAAGTTAAAAATTTTGGCACTATCTTTGTTACTATCGCTGATAAAGATAAAGATGAAGCACTTCCATTAATTAGACGATTCTATGATTTAGGATTTAATATTACTGCGACTAAAGGAACCGCTAATTATTTAAAGAGTAAAAATATTAGAACTCACTTTATGGATAAGATATCAGCGGGGTCTAACGAAATTCCTAATGCTATTCGTCAAGGTCATATCGCCTATATTATTAACACTCAAGATGTTGGTGATTTTGGTGAGATGAAAGATGGATATCAAATAAGACAAATAGCGATGGAGAATTCTGTAACGATGTTTACCTCCTTAGATACTGTTAGAGTTTTATTAGATGTACTTGAGGAGACAACCTTAAAAATCTCTACAATTGATGCTTAATTATGAAGAACAGTATTTTACAAATTAAACAAAACAAAAAGATTGCACTTAACACTTATAAATTAGTGTTATCTGGTGATTTAAAAATTAAAAAAGAATATCGTCCAGGAAGTTTTGTTAATTTGAAAATACCAGGATTCTATTTAAGAAGGCCAATTTCTATAAGTGACGTTACTGATAAAGAATTAACTTTAATCTATAAAGTAGTAGGAGAAGGTAGTGATTATCTTTCTCAAATGGGTAAAGGTAACATTGATACTCTTCTAGATTTAGGTAACGGATATAACATTAATGGAGTCAAAAAGACTGCATTATTAGTAGGAGGAGGCGCTGGTATACCTCCTTTATATTATTTAGCAAAGCTTCTTATTAAAAAGAAAAAAGAAGTAATCGTAATTTTAGGATTCAATAATAAAGAAGAAGTATTCTACGTTAATGAATTTAAGAAATTAGGAGTAAAAGTAATTGTTACTACTATCGATGGTAGTGTTGGTATTAAAGGATTCGTTACTGACGCACTTAAAGGACTTAAATATGATTATGTATTTTCTTGTGGTCCATTTGTAATGATGAAAGCTTTATTTAATAAAGTTAATAAAACCGGTCAATATTCTTTAGAAGAGAGAATGGGTTGTGGTTTTGGAGCGTGCCGAGGATGCTCAATAAAGACTAAAGTAGGAATAAAAAGAATATGTAAAGATGGTCCAGTCTTTAAAGGAGAAGATATCATATGGTAAATACGAAAGTTAAATTATGCGGTATTGAACTCACTAATCCTATTATTCCCGCGAGTGGAACATTTGGATTCGGTGATGAATTCGCTTCTTTATATGATATTAATTGTTTAGGATCTATTTCACTTAAAGCATTAACTAAAGAGCCTAGATATGGTAATCCTACCCCTAGAATTGCGGAAGGAAAAAATGGCATATTAAATTCCGTAGGACTAGAAAATCCTGGTGTAGATGCTTTTATTAAAAATGAATTATCTAGTCTAAATAAAATTTATAAAAAGAAAGTAATTGCTAATGTAAGTGGATTCTCTTTAGAAGATTATATTTACGTTGTTAAGAAATTAAACAATGTTAAAAAAATTGGATGGTTTGAAATAAATATTTCTTGCCCTAATGTACATGGTGGCGGAATGGCCTTTGGCACTGATAAAGATGTTGCCTATAAAATGGTTAAGGCAATTAAGAAGGCTAGTAAAAAACCAATTATTGTTAAGTTATCTCCTAATGTAACTGATATAGTCTCTATTGCTAAAAAAGTAGAAGAAGCAGGAGCGGATGCGGTTTCATTAGTGAATACTTTTTTAGCGATGAGAATTGATTTAAAGAAACGCGCTCCAATCTTAAAGAATACTTTTGGTGGATATAGTGGTGATGCAATTTTCCCAATTGCATTACGAATGGTTTATCAAGTAGCACATGCAGTTAAAATTCCTGTTATTGGTATGGGCGGTATATCTAGTGCTAAAGATGTTATAGAAATGATGTTAGCAGGTGCTACTGCTGTACAAATTGGTTCTGCTAATTTAGTGGACCCATATATCTGTCCTAAAATAATTAATGATTTACCTAAGGTAATGAATCAATATAAAATTAATACATTAAAGGAAATTATTGGAGGATGTAAATAATGGGAAGAGACGTTATTGTAGCCTGTGATTTTTCAAGTAAAAAAGATACACTCAAATTCTTAGACAAATTTAAGAAGAAGAAACCATTCGTTAAGATTGGAATGGAATTATTTTATTCTGAAGGTCCAAGTATAGTTAAAGAAATTAAAAAGAGAGGACATAAAATCTTTCTAGATTTAAAACTTCATGATATTCCTAATACCGTAAGAAAGAGCATGACGGTCTTATCTAAACTTAAAGTAGATATGATTAATTGTCATGCTTCAGGCACTACCGCGATGATGAAAGCAGCAAGAGAAGGATTAGGTCCTAAAGGATTATTAATCGCGGTTACTCAATTAACCTCCACTGATCAAAATGCGATGGAAAAAGATTTATTAATTAAAGAAGATTTAGCGAAAGTAGTTATGCATTACGCAAAGAAGGCTAAAGAGAGCGGACTTAATGGAGTAGTTTGTTCTCCATTAGAAGCTAAGAAAGTTCATCAATCCTGTGGTAAGAATTTTATAACTGTCACTCCAGGTGTGAGATTTAAAGAAAACGCTAAAGGAGATCAAAAGAGAGTTATGACTCCAAGCGAAGCAAAAAAGATTGGCTCAGATTATATTGTAGTAGGTCGTCCTATTACTGAAGCCCCTGATCCAGTTAAAGCATATAATAGATGTTTAAAGGAGTTTATCGGATGAAAGTAGAACAATTAATTGCGAAAGATTTGTTATCAATCAAAGCGGTCTTCTTAAGAGTAGACAAACCATTTACTTGGGCTAGTGGAATTAAAAGTCCAATCTATTGCGATAATAGATTAACTTTAACCGCTCCTAAAGTAAGAGATGATATCGAAAATAATTTAGCGAAGATTATTAAGAAAGAATTTAAAGGTGCTCAAGCGCTTGTAGGTACTGCAACAGCAGGAATTCCTCATGCTGCGATTACCGCACATATTATGAAAATGCCAATGGGATATGTAAGAGCGAGTTCTAAAGATCATGGTAGACAAAATCAAATTGAAGGCGATATTAAACCTGGAATGAAGGTTGTTGTAGTAGAAGATTTAATTTCTACTGGAGGGTCTTCACTTGAGATTGTTAAAGTTCTTCGTGAACATAAAGTTAAAGTATTAGGTATGGTTTCTATCTTTACTTATAACATGAAGAAAAGTATCGATGCTTTAAAAGCTGCTAAAGTTAAAAATATATCTCTTACTAACTTTGACACAATTGTTGAAGTCGCTGCGAAAGAAAAATATATTAAATCATCAGATAAAAAGAGATTAATTGCGTTTAGAAATAATCCTAGTGATGAAAGTTGGATAAAAAGATAAATATGCGAAGCTTAATTGATATAAAAGATTTATCTACTAAAGAACTTGATGAGTTATGTAAATTAGCTTGCGATATTATTAAGCATCCTAAGAAATACGCTCATGCTTGTGATGGCAAGATACTTGCTACATTATTCTTTGAACCATCGACTAGAACTAGATTATCTTTTACATCAGCGATGATGTCTCTTGGTGGACAAGTTTTAGGTTTTAGCGAAGCTTCTTCTTCTAGTACCGCTAAAGGAGAAAGTGTTGCCGATACTTGCAAAGTTGTATCTAATTTTGCAGATATTATCGCAATGCGTCATCCTAAAGATGGCGCTGCACTAGCAGGCGCTATCGCTGCGGATGCTCCTTTAATTAATGCAGGGGACGGAATGCATTCGCATCCTACTCAAACTTTATCGGATTTATTAACGATATATCGTGAGAAGGGAAGATTTAATAATCTTACTATTGGAATGTGCGGTGATCTTAAATATGGTCGTACTGTTCATTCTTTAACTTTAGCGATGTCTCGCTATAAGAATATTAAATTAGTATTAATCTCTCCTAAAGAATTAAGAATGCCGGATTACGTCATTAATGACATTATTAAAAAGAATCATATTCCATATAAAGAAGTAACGGATTTAGAGAGTAATATAAAAGAATTAGACGTCTTATATATGACTCGTATACAAAGAGAAAGATTCTTTGATCAAAAAGAATATGAGAGATTAAAGAATTCTTATATCTTAACTAAAGATAAATTAAAACACGCAAAAAAAGATATGATTATTGAACATCCTCTACCACGTGTTAATGAGATATCAGTAAATGTAGATAGCGATCCTCGTGCAGCGTATTTCCGTCAAACTCTTAATGGTAAATATATTCGTATGGCGTTAATTCTTAAACTATTAGAGTTAGCGAAGTCTAAAAAGAAAGAAGATTTATACGATAAGAAAAGTGTTCGTTATGATTTAAAGTGTAAGAACGTTAGATGTATATCTCAAACGGAACAAGAACACGTTCATAAATTTATACCAACCTCTAAAAAGGGTGAATATAAATGCGTTTATTGCGAAAATATAATTAAGACTAAAAAGTAATTATTTCTTTTTATCATTTTTAATTGGTTTATTAACTTTTTTGCTATTTTTTTATTTTATAGATTTATTTAGCGATCGCTTTTATAATAGTGTGAAAAAAATGCACGATTATAAAATTATTCTATTTATATTAACTTGGTTAATATACTTTTTAGAGACACACAGTATTTTTTAATAGTATTTTTTTATTAATTTAATATTTATACCTTCTATATACACATTAAATATTATTAAAAT
>JAZLFE010000071.1:0-68668 GCA_045615605.1 Bacilli bacterium
GTCTTTCTTTAATATCGATGATACACAATACTTTCTATTAATATAATTTTCTAAGCCTATTAAATCAATATTACTATTTTCATGTTTTATGAATTTAGTCCTTAAAAAATAATCTGTATATACTAAATATTTTTTCTTAAGCGCCGTATTTGAAATTTTTCCTTCTACATATTGTTTACCTATCAAAATTGCATTTGAAATTAGAGGAAGATCATTAATAGTTCTATCGGTATATAAATGTTTTTTATTTAGAGCAATATGGAATAAGTCCAAAATGCAAAAACGATTTCTTATACCATTAAATAATTCATGACTTTTGCAATAGGAAGGTATTAAATGCTTTGCCTCTTTTAGTACTCCGTGATAAGAAAATTGTAATCCATAAACAGAAAAGAATATTGCATTATTACACATTAGTTCACTATCTATATAATTTACAGTTATATTTTGAATGTTGTATTTTTTTATATTTTCTAGTAAAACATTGACGCCGTTTTTAAAACGATAATTAAAAAAAGGCAATGCATGTTCTTCTTTGATATATACATTTAATAAATTCATAGCAAGCAAAAGAAGCAATACATCGCTCTCTGTTTTTACCTTAATTTTGCAAACGATATAATTAGCAGCAATAGCATCTTCATGAGGTATATATTGAGATACTTCATCATCCTTATGTTCAATTGATACTTTTTTTAATTCTTCTATTAAATTAATTAATTCTTCATTATTTTTCATATTCATTCTCCTTTAATAATAATTTATTTTTCCTTATACACCAAACTAAATGCGGGAGACCCACTATTTCTAGTGGGATTGCATATAAAATAATAGGAGGTATAAGGAATGTAATATAAAGTTCTCCCGCTTAACTTCACATGTCTTCGTTAATAATGCTTTCTAGTTCTTTGTTAGATAAGCGTTCCTTTATTTTTAATTCTTGATAAATTTTCTTTGCAAGCTTTTCATTTTCTTTAAGGATTTTTTTAGCGTTTAAATATGCATCATTAAGTAATTTTGCTTCCATTTGTTCACCGTTAGTAATCTTCTTTTCTGATATTTTTTTGCTATCGTTATTTTCAAATATAAAATCACTTCTTTTTTCAATGGATGAATTTTGTATTAAATCAAATCCGTAAGCTCCAACATTTATAAGCATCTGTATTGCTCTTTGGGCTCTTTTTATATCATGTAGCGCACCAGCTGAAATATCGTGCCAATACACTTCTTCCCCCGCCATACCTGATAAAATAATAATTAAATTTTTATTAATAGTGTTTTTAGTAATTGGATCTTCTTTATTTTTATCATTAAAACTAGTGTATCCATCAATTTGTCCGAATCTATCTGTCGAAATTGATCCAATCTCATTATCTAATTTATATTTAGCTATAAAATGACCAATCTCGTGATAACAAACGATATCACTTGGGGGATTATGTTTTGTTTTTCTAATATCTTGAAATAAAATAATAGGAATTTCCATTTCAAAATCGTTTAAAGATGGTTCTTTTATGCCTTGAGAAACGCAATTTAACACGGTTTCGTTTATTAAAGTTTTAATATCGGCACCAGAAAAATTAGCTGTTTTAGTTGCTAAAGTTTTAGCATCGATTTTTTTCTCAAGATTTACTTTTGTTAAATATAATTTAATAATTTCCTCGCGTGAATTTAAATCAGGCATTGGCATTGCCATTCTTTTATCCATTCTTCCACTTCTTAACAAGGATGGCGGTAAAGAATTACGCAAATTTGTAGTTGCAATAACAATTAATCCGCTGCTTGATTCAATTCCGTCAATTTCAGTTAATAAAATTTTAGAAATTTTTCTTGAATAATCGCTTGCAAAATCTCGCGTTGATACTAATTCATCTAATTCGTCAATAAATATTATTGAAGGCGCTACTTCTTTTGCTTTTTTAAATAATTCTTTAATTGATTTAATTGTGTCATCTTCATTCTCGCATTCATCGCTTTCGAATTCAAAAAGCGGTACACCCGATTCGTTAGCTATAGCTTTAGCAATCATTGTTTTGCCAACTCCAGGATTACCTGAAAGAATTAATCCTTTAGGAATATATGCTCCTAATTTTTCATATTCTTTGTGATTCTTTAATATATTTATTATTTTTTTGGCTTCATTTTTTTCATCATCGTAGCCGGCGATGTCTTTTAAGTAAATTTTTTCCATAATCTTTCCTCCATGTTTTAAATAATAAACAACATGTAAAAAGAAAAGTTGTTATGTGATGCTATACTTCACAAAATATACTAGATTCCTAAATACTGACTTGGGCGTTTAAGTTTATTATATGCGTCTTTAAAAAAGTCATCATAATCCCAATAAGCACGCTTTGTATTTTCTTTTAAGTAGATTGAACAGTAATCTTCAAAAAACTTCATTAATTTTGTAAACAAATTATCAATATAATTTTTTTCAAAAATAATATAATCACCAGCAAAATAACCATTTTCATAAGGTGTCTCTGTTTTTTTATTTTCTATAGATGCAACAGAAGATGGATAAAATTTTTTTAAATCATCATAAGCTCTTTTAGTATTATGCTTTAAAAAATTGCATATTTTATTAAGTTTATTATAACAATCAAATTCTTTTAAATCTTGAATCGCCACTCCACATTTTTTCCCATATTTACCATCAGAAAAGCTTTCAAAATTTGAAAAGCTAAAATCAGGCCGTTTGTAACCAACTTCTTTTAAAGCGTTAACCAAAATTCTATTTACTTCCGTGCAAATCTTTACAATCATCTGGCAATACAATGATTTGATAATTTTATTATATTTGTTTTCTCTTTTAATTCCTTCGAGCAAGGAGTCTACTTCTATTTCGTCTAAATCATCAACATTACTAGTAAACATTATCGCATTAGAACGATAATCCTCTTTAACTTGCGAAGGTGTTTTGATTGCAGAAAATAATATTTTGTATTCCTGCTCCCAATCGTTTTTTAATTCATTCAAATAATCAGCAAACACATTAATCAAGTAATCATTTCTATGTATTTTTGTAGGAGTGTAATAAGGAGTTTTTCTTAATTTAAATAAATCATCAGGAGTGAATTCTGTTTTACCAAAAATGTGATTAATAATATATTTATATCTTTTCGTATCTATATGTATCCTTCCGTGTTTTGGGTGAATGCCCCAAAATTCATATTCAAAATAATAATCGCCATCAAATTTATCTCTATCAAAACGAGAATAATCATAACGAATAACTTTATTATTTCTTTTCATAAATTATTTTGTATTTGGCTATACGCCACTCCATCTAAAAAGATCATAGGTGTAGCGAGAACTGTACTATCGTCTCGCCTTAGCCAAATATATTCTAACATATACGCTAACTATTATTTCTTCTTAAAATAAATAATGTTGTTTTGTGAATCTATAGTTCACAAAAAAACCCGCTTATCGCGGGCTTTTAATTCTAAGTCTATCGGTAAGATATAGATATTGTTCTAACTTCATTGGACACTTATTTTTAAGCATTCGATTTAGGTATTCACGTGAGATTCCTAATTCTTTAGCAATAACAGCCTGAGTTAGATCACTTCTATCTTTAATAGACTCACGAATTACTTCCAAAATTTTATTCATGGAAGAGAAATAGTTATTCATAATGTTACCTCCTCCACTGCAATAAATTGCATGAGATAACATGGCTATTTCGTTTTTATTATATCCTTAAGACGATAAAAAGCAATTAAGTAATTGATAGTAATACGATGTCAAAACTACTTAGTTCTTGGATTCTTAATCGCATTCGCATAAGAGGTGATACGATTGCGAATCTTCTCATCAATCTCTTTTACTTCGTTTGGTTTTAAAGATGCAATAAAGGGAAGATTACGGCCATATTCGTTATAGTCTAATCCATATCCTAAAACAAAGTCATCGTTTTGTAACACTAGTCCAGCATAATCAATATGAACATCTAATTTTCTACGACAAGCTTTATCAAGCAAAGTAACTAATATTATCTTCTTAGGATGATAATGATCTTTTAAAAATTTAATTAAAAAGTGCATTGAGATACCAGTATCAACAATATCTTCGATTAAGACTAAAACACGATTTTCAACGTTAAAAGATAAATCTCTTTTAAGGACAACTTTACCAGTAGTCTCTGTTCCACTATAAGATGAGATTTGAATATAATCAGTATAAATATCAGTCTTCATGTAACGGATTAAGTCCATCATGAAATTAAGTGAACCTTTCATTACTCCAACAAAGACTGGAATATTCTCTTCGCTTTTTAAATCATTATCAAGACTAGAAGCAATCTTCTTACAAATTTCTTGGATTTGTTCGTAATTTAAAATTATATTTTCCATATTATTTCTCCTTAGTGTTAAATATTGGTTTATTGTCTTTAAATTCTAAAATTCTCGCTGCGCTTACAACTGGAATATTAAGGGCTTCAATTTTCTTTCTTCCACCTTGGAATTCTTTTTCAATTCCTACTCCTACTCCAATAACCTTCGCTCCAGCTTGATTACATATATTAATAAGACCAACACTAGCAGATCCTACTGCCATAAAATCATCAATAATTAATATCTTCTCTCCTTTATTTATAAAGGATTTTCTCACTAATACTTTATTAACTGTATTATGAGTAAAGGAAGGAACATCGGCATAATAATTATCATCTTTTAAAGTAATCGCGCTGTTACTCTTTTTAGCGAACACTACAGGAATATCGTTAAGCTCATAAGCTACTGCAATAGCAAAAGCAATTCCGCTAGATTCAATTGTTAATACTTTGTCTGCTCCTTTAAAAAAAGAGGCTATATACTTAGCCACTTCTTTTAATATTTTAATATCAATTTGATAATTAAAAAAGTTATCGACTTTTAAAATTTTATTATCGATAACTAATCCAGATTCTAGGATTTTATTTTCTAATGCCTTCATAAGATATAGGTTATTATAACCTATCTAATATGTTTTGGTCTACGAACTTTTTGATAAAGTAAGATAAATGCAGTAATAATCATTAAGACAGTAAGTCCGGTATCTGCTAACACTGCAATAACTGATTCCATATCTTTAACAATAATATCAGCAATCATAACTGCTAATTTAACCGCTAAAGAAAATCCAACACAGAAGTAGGCTCTATTTCTAGTCATCTTAGCTATCTTATGAGCGTCATAAACTTTTGCAGGATTATCGTTCATAATAACAACATCAGCGTTATTCACTGCAACATCACTTCCAATACCACCCATAGCAATACCAATATCACTTCTAATAATACTTGGTGCGTCGTTAATTCCATCACCGATAAAGGCGACCTTTGCCTTTGGATTATCCATTTCCATTTCTAAATATTTAGTCTTATCTTCAGGAAGAAGTTCAGAATGCCAACGATCAATACCAAGTTCTTTACAAGTATTCGCGGCTATCTCTTCTTTATCACCAGTTAATAAAACAATTTCTACTCCAGCATAATGGAGTAAGTTAACCATTGGTTGAGCATCTTGTTTTATTTCATCTGATAAAACAGCGTAACCAACATAATTATTATTAACTGCTAAATATACTATCGTACCCACTTCACTCGCCTCACTAACATTAATATTAAAAGAAGATAAATAATTTCTATTACCAGCAATAATCTTTTTATCTTGATAAGTTAAGGTAATTCCTTTACCAGCTTCTTCTTTATAATCTTTAACTTTATTAATGTAATCTTTACTTTTAACATGATGCATTATTGCTTTAGCAATAGGATGATTAGATAAACACTCTGCAGCGCATAAATAATCTTTGAATTCAGTTTCACTAAGATTTATTGGTTTAACTGTTGTTAACATAAACGCACCATGAGTTAAAGTGCCAGTCTTATCAGATACTAATTTTTTTAGATGCACTAATTCATCTAAATAATTAGCGCCTTTAATAATAATGCCGTTTTTACTTGCTAGACCAATACCAGCAAAATAGGCAAGAGGAACAGATATAACAATAGCGCATGGACAAGCAATAATAATTAAATTAAGTGCTTTATGCACTGCCTCACTCCAATCATTTGTAAAGGCTCCAAAGATAACTAATAATAAAGCCGCTGCAACAAGAATACATGGAGTATAAATCTTAGCGAACTTAGAAATAAAGTTTTCTGCTTTGGCTTTATGCTCTCCACTACTAGCGACAAGTTCAAGAATCTTACTTACTGTAGAGTCTTGATAAGCTTTCTTAACTTGTAAAATTAATGAACCACTTTTTAAAGTGCATCCACTTAATGCTTCATCATGCGGTCTAACTACTTTAGGAACATATTCACCAGTTAAAGAAGAAATGTCTAAGCTTCCTTCTCCTTCAATAACTACACTATCAACTGGGATTGTCTCACCAACTTTAACAATAATTAAATCACCAACTTTTAAATTACGGGAACTTACTACTTTATTCTCTTCTCCATCATATAAAGTAGCAGTCTCGCTTCTTTCATCTACTGCAGTAGATATCGCATTACGAGATTTATTAGAAGCATAGTGTTCGATTAATTGACCAACTTGGAATAATAAAATAACCATTGTGCCATCAAAGAAAGGCTCAAAACGTTCTTCATTAGGAGAGATAATAACCATGATAGATACTCCCACTATCGCTAGAGATATTAAAAAGAATTCATCAATCGGATTTTTAAAATGAGCGATCTTATATAAGACTTTATAAAAGATGTTATAACCAATAGTTAATATCGCAATAATATATAAACTTAATGCAACATAAGAGTCTTGTTTAAAGGCGAGTCTAGCAATAAGCATTAATATCAAACATATCGCTACACGAATAAATAGAATAATCGTTTTCTTGTTTAAAAATTTTTCTTGTTTAATTTCTGTTTGCTTCTCACCTACAAAAATTTCGTTAGATTCTACTTGTTTAATTAATGCTTTAATCTCATCAATAGATAATTCATGATTTTTATAAGTGATATAAAGTCTATTCGCTGCAAAATCAATACGAGCGTATTCAATACGCTCATTATGATTTAGAAATGATTCAACTTTAGCGGCGCAATTAGCGCAATCAAATCCTGAAATGGTATAGACTTTCTTATTCATAAATTTAGTAAGGTAAAGGGAATTTATCTAATAATAATTTAATTTCTTTTCTAACCTGTTTTAATACTTTTTGATTATTTCTATTCTTAAGAATAGTATCAATAAAGTTTACTACTTGTTTAAATTCTTTTTCTTTAAATCCACGAGTTGTCATGGCAGCACTTCCAATTCTAAGGCCACTAGCTTTAAAAGGAGGTAATGGATCATTAGGAATCATATTTTTATTAAGTGTAATTCCGTTATTATGTAATATTGTTTCTGCCTCTAATCCATTTACTCCCATGTTAGTGACTACCACGGTTAATAAATGATTATCAGAACCACCACTAATGATTTTATATCCTAATTTCTTAAATTCGTTTACCATCGCTTGAACATTCTTTAATACTTGTTCTTGATACACTTTAAAAGAAGGTTGAAGCGCTTCGTAGAAGGCAATAGATTTAGCAGCAATAACATGTTCTAATGGACCACCTTGAGTACCAGGGAATACCGCAGCATTAATCTTTTTAGCTATCTCTTCATTATTAGTTAAGATAATTCCTCCACGAGGGCCTCTAAGCGTCTTATGAGTAGTAGAACTTACTACATCAGCATATGGAATAGGAGAAGGATGTAGATTAGTAGCGACAAGTCCTGCAATATGCGCCATATCAACAAATAGATACGCACCTACTTCATCAGCTATCTTTCTAAATTTTTTAAAATCAATAATACGAGAATAACTTGATGCTCCTGCAACTATCATCTTAGGTTTAACTTTCTTAGCAATCTTTCTTACTTCTTCATAATCAATATATCCATCTTTATTGACGCCATAAGTAAATGCTTGATAGTCCTTGCCGGAGAAAGATAATTTATATCCATGAGTAAGATGACCACCTGCATCTAGACTCATTCCTAGTACTCTATCATTATTATTTAATAATGCTTTATAAACCGCTAAATTAGCAGAGCTACCACTATGTGGTTGAACATTAGTGAATTTACATTTAAATAATTTACATAATCTATTGATACAAGTTTGTTCTATCTGATCAATATATTCACACCCACCATAATATCTTTTGCCAGGATATCCTTCAGCGTATTTGTTAGTTAAAACACTTCCTTGAGCTTCTAGAACTGCTAAAGAAACATAGTTTTCACTAGCGATAAGCTCAATATTATTTCTTTGACGATTGAGTTCTAATTCAATTTGCTTTGCTAATATAGGATCAGCCTGTCTTAAAGTTTTTTTATTCATATTAGTAATATAATACAATAAATTATCTTTTTAAGATAAAAACTATATAATATTCTCTATGGCAGAATGTAATCATAATTGTGCATCGTGCAATGTTAAAGACTGTAATTCTCGTTCTTTAGCGTTTACTATGCATAATGGAAGTAAAGTAAAAAATACCATTGGAATAGTAAGTGCGAAGGGGGGAGTAGGTAAGTCATTAGTTACTACTCTACTTGCGATTAAAAAGAATCGTGAAGGTAATAAAGTAGCGATATTAGATGCTGATGTAACAGGACCTAGTATTCCTAAAGCACTTAATATTAAAGGGCATCTATATCAAGACGGAAATGGAATAATTCCCTTAGTAAGCAAAACCGGTATTAAAGTAGTATCTGCATCAAGTCTACTTGAAGAAAATACTCAACCTATTTTATATCGAGGACCCTTAATCGCTGGAATGGTTAAACAATTTTATACTGATGTTAATTATGGAGAATTAGATTATCTTTTTATTGATATGCCTCCAGGAACTGGAGATGTTGGTTTAACAGTATTTCAATCACTAAATTTAAATGGAATTATTATTGTTACTACTCCTCAAGATTTAGTTACTGAAATAGTAAGTAAGGCAGTAGAGATGGCAAATATGATGAATATTAAAATATTAGGCGTTATTGAAAATATGGCCTATATTGAATGCCCTGATTGTAAAAAGAAAATTAGTGTCTTTGGAGAATCTCATTTAGAAGAACTATTAAAAAAATATAATCTTAAATTATTAGGTAGATTACCTATAGATCCTAGTATCACTAAGTTAGTGGACGAAGGAAAAATCGAAGAGATAAAAGATATTAAAATTGATTATTAATAGAAAGGACTCAAGCGAGTCTTTTTTCTTTTGATAAATAATATTAATATTATTCTTTTCTAATTTGACCCATCATGGAATGGACACGAATAGAGCCACCATTCTTTTTAACTTGTTCATTCGCAAAATCAATTGCTTCTTTTTGGGTTGGGAAAACTTTTAATGCACGACCAGCGTTCTCGCTTTTAACCTTCCAGGTTTTTAAACGACGATCATGATATGAGATGTGATAAACTTGCCCTCCAGTAGGAGTTGCATCTTCATTATTAAACGCTACTTTCTTTTTAACGTAAGAGGTAATCATATTACCTTTATTAACAGTAGTAGTTTTCTTAGGAGTTACTTTCTTGTTAGTAGATGATACTGGTTGATAAGCCTCTCCAATAAAGATAGCGTGGAACATTCTATTAAGTAACCAAATAATAACAGATAAAACATAGGATGCACCAAGAACTACAAATGCAGTAATTAAATTCTTTATAAAGTCATCACCTGCTAAATCAGGAGATAATAGGAAAAAAGGATAAGGCGCAAAAGCTTTAGCAGCTTCCACTCCATCTTTAGCCTTAATAACAAAAACAGAAATAATTATTCCTACTGCGTATAAAGCGGTAACAATGAAAGGTTCAAATGTTTTTTTGAATTTCGCTTTAGGCTCGATTTCAAATCCAACAAATTGAATAATTGATAAAGCAGGACAAATAGCGTGTAGAAATAATCCACCACTTTCAATGCCAAATAATATATTAGTCTCAACAGAGTTACGCAAAACAAATACAACAGTTAATAACGTTAATAAATTCATTACTGCGCTTATAAATCTCATTGAGAAAAATAAACGAGGAGTTGTATCTTTCTTTTTTATAAAACTAACTATATTAGCCCAAATCATAAGAGATGCTGCTATTAAAGTGATAAGACCTGTTAATACAGTATAGAATTTTAAATTACTGATTCCGTTATCTTTAAATGCTACGAATGTAAAATATAATCCCGTAAGTTCAAGACCTATAACAGATAAATTAATAAACATGTTAATTAAACTAATTTTTCTTGATTTATTCATAGAATAAAACCTCCTACAATATTAAAATTATTTTTTATTTGGTTTATAACGAATCATAAGCATAGTAATATCATCTGCTTGATCGACTCCTTTCTGGAATTCATCAAGTTGATGTAACACTCCATTAATCATATCTTTTGAAGAGTTATATTTAAATTTATTCATAAATTGTAATAGACGAGGCATACCATAAAGTTGTTGTTTCTTATCAGTAGCTTCAGTAACTCCATCAGTGTATAAGAAAACTTCGTCCCCGGGTTTAAGATCAAATGATTCTTTTTTGTAAGGAATACCTGGCATCGCGGCTAAAACAAAATTTTTCTTCTCAACAATTTCAGCAAATTTACCATTCTTACGTTTAATTAACGGAGGATTATGCCCAGCATTAACAAAATCAACATGACCAGATTTAACATCAAGAATCGCACACCAACAAGTAACAAACATTTGAGCGTCGTTATTTGCGCATAATTCATTATTCGCCATTGTAACGGCTTTATCTAAAGGAATATCACTAGATTGTACTAATGATTTGATTAGAGCTTCCGCTCTCATCATAAACATAGCGGCAGGAACGCCTTTACCGCTAACATCAGCGATTAAGAAGAATAAGCGATCATTAGGTAATGGTAAGAAGTCATAGAAGTCTCCACCAACTACCTTAGCGGTAACCATATCAGCACTTAAATCGTAGTTATCAGTAGTTGGGAATCTATAAGGAAGGGTACCGTGTTGAATTGATTTAGCGAATTCTAAATCTTTATTAATACGTTTCTTCTCATCTTCAACATAACCTTTTAATCGATCAACAGTTTGATTAATACCATTAGTTAATTTATTAAATTCTTCAAAACCTCTTACATCAACTTTGGTATCTAAATTATTACCGCTTATTTGATCTAAAGCTTCGCCAACTTTCTCCATCTTACGTACAACTAAGCGATCGATAAGAGCGTTAGCGACTAAGAAGATAAGACCAACACTAATAATAAATAAGAAGCTACTTGAATATTTACTTACTCTAGCCGGTAATTCTGCCTCATCACTCTCAACTAAAGAATAACAATACATACCAATATTTTCGTCCATATAAGCAATGACATAAAATTCACGATTATGAATATTAATCTTAACTAGTTTTCCAGAATTAGCGCTTATGTCCCATAATATCCCAATATCTTCAGGTTTTATTTCTAGTCTTTTATCGTTTCCGGCAGTAGAGGCAATAAAACCACCTCCATAATCAAGAAGAACTGTAGAGCCAGTTTCATAAGCTTGATTATTTAATATGAACGGAGACTGAGCTTTTACACAATCACCAGCCTGACTAACATCCAAAGCTAAAGCATAATATGTATAATCAAACTTCGCAACAGAATAAATTACCTCTTTTTTATCATCATAATCGACATAACTATAGCGGAATCCATCTGTGACATTAAAATTAGTCGCACCGCTCGGTATTTTTATATCAATAATTTCTTTAAAAATACCTCTATCGTCTATATCTTCTAATTTCGGTTTCGAGTCACCAGAAATCTGTGGAAATTTTTCTTTAACATTCTCCGAACCATCAATAACCCTTTTCTCGTCACCATTATCATCAATAACATAGCCTTCACAGCAATTAATATCATGACTATCATTTAAATCTTTAAATAACTGAGCGAAATTACTAGATTCCGAATCGTAATTCTTATTAATTTTATTAGCGTATGCTCCTAATTGATAATTAACTAGGCTCTTACCTTTATCTGAAGCATTCTTAGATTCAGATGATAATATCGATTCAATATTCTCTAAGCTGATTTTATCTTGTATTGAATTGATAGAAATAAATCCAGCAGCAAAAGTAAGAACTGCAATTATTAAAGTAGTTTGTTGAATTACTCCAGACATTTGAGAGTCTTTTAATTTTACAAACAACTTTTGATGATTAAAGTAACGATCTAATAGTAAATCAGATAATCCCGCTAATAAGACTGCTAGGAAGTTAGCAATAGTCATTGGACCAACGACTGTACGATAAATAGTTATTACTCTTTGTAAATCTTCAGTATGTGTAACATAGATTAATAACATATGAATAATTTCAATTACTAACGCTAAAGTACAAGCAGTGACAATATGGATCTTTCTACCTTTCTTAGTAGTTACTCTTAGTAATGCAGCTAAACAGCCTGCTAACATAGTAGCAATTGAACACGCTACATTAGTGTACATCCTAGTAGAGATATAAAAACCAGTAATTAATCGTTCTAATCCAGCAATAATACCTGCAGCAATACCAGCAGGAGCACCAAAGAAGAATCCTGCTACAATAGGACCAGCATCACGAGTATTATTTAATCCATCAATTGCGGAGCTAATTTCAGTAGCGGCGATTGCAATACTAGCAAACACAAGAGCGTATATCGCTTGTTTAGTCCAATATGATAAATCTTTAAACTTAGTTTTATAATTTAATACTTTAAATATTATTGTCGCGAGAACAACTAATAAAGCCTCAAGAATTAAAAATACATAACTCATAATTATTCTAATTTTATTATTTTATTATAAATAAAACAATAAAAAATGACTAACTACAGCAATTATCGATATTTAATGTATCAATTAACCTAATAAATTAAATGAGAATAGATTTTTAATTCTAAGTATTGTAGAAGAATAACAATCAAATGATAAGACAATTAAAAGGTAACAAATTGTCTTAGGAATCATAAGCACTCCAAGTAGTTCGATATAGTGAGCACCTATTATAGTAGCGGTATAGAATCCAAATGATAATAAAACAAATAACCATAAGAATTTAAAATAAGGAATCTTACGATTATTGATTAATAATTTAATCATGATAATCCCGATAAATAAGAATGGAACATTTCTAATAATCTCATAAATAAATGGTGATTTATTAGTTAACCAATTATTTTCTGGTAACGCACATAGAACAATTCTACAAATAGCTAATAGATAAATAACAACAGTTTCTGCATTATATTTTTTATGAGAAATTTCTTTTAAGATATATAAGACTACAATATAAAATATTGTCATTGTAATAGAGGTTACTAATTTACCAACCCCTAAATATAAATCTAAATTATTAGGTAAAAAGTAGGCTAAACATCTAGGCACTAAATGAACAGAATCACCTAATCCTAAAATAAGTGCAGCTAGACCCATTAATTTTATGGTCTTACTTTTCTTATTATTAATTAATAAAACTATTCCACTTATTATTAAAAATAATAAATAGATACTGCTTAATGTTATTTCACCGTATTTCATATACATAAATCATTATAGCATAACAATAACTATTTTAATTAAGTAACGATCCTAATAAAAAATCCCAATTATTAGACTAATATCTAATCTAATATTTGGGGTTAATATCATTTGTTTGGTGCCGACTAAGAGACTCGAACTCCCGACCTACTGATTACAAATCAGTTGCTCTACCAACTGAGCTAAGTCGGCTCTATGGTGGGCGCAACAGGGTTCGAACCTGTGACCTCTTCCGTGTGAAGGAAACGTTCTCCCAGCTGAACTATGTGCCCGGTTTAATGTGGTGGGCCGTAATAGACTTGAACTATCAACCTTTCGCTTATCAAGCGAATGCTCTAACCAGTTGAGCTAACGGCCCATTAAATCACATTAAACGTGCCTTATAAATATATAACATTGCAACTTTTAATGCAATAAAGAGTTAACTAGTTTAGTAATTTAACGCTATTTACTATGTTTTTCTTTATATCTTTTAGTAAACACCACCATTGCGACTACACCAAATATCACAACGCCTGTTACTACGTACCATACCCATGGTTTAAGAGCATCAGAATTTACTATTGTAATAGATTGAGCTCCAGAAACGCAGACATTGTTGTTCTGGAAGGTGCAAATATAAAATGTCAAATCATTACGTTCGACATTTGTTGTAACAGTTAAATTAGTAACAATTGAATTGGTAGGATATGTAGGATTCGAGGAAATAAAGAAAACATTATTATTTTCATATTCTTTAGATCCTTCTCCAAGAAATTTTAAATTTTGATTAAAATTACCATAGCTAACAACAAAATCATCTACTGGTAATTTTCCTCCACTTTTAATTTCACCTGGTTTATTATTCCAATTAAAACTGATATTAGGATCGTTGTTAATTACGTCATGAGGTTCACTAGGCTTCTCGCCACATGAAGTTATAAAAAATACAGAAAGTATAAGAGATAGTAATAAAAACTTTTTATGATTAAACATACATACAATTATATAATAATCGCATGAGTAAAATACTAATTGATTTATCTCCATTAGGGAATAAGAGTCAAACAGCAGTCCAAGGAATTAAGATATTTCTTAATCGAAATAAGACTAATGATTTAATAATTATCGGAGAGTCTAACGACTTATTAACAATAAAAGATAATAAGAGAATTAATATAATCTCTTATAAAGATAATGTTAGTAAAGTAGATCCTAAATTTAACGTTATTAAAGATCAATCACTCCGTTTAGCGTTCTCACTACTTACTAATCCTAGTGAAGATATTGTAGGCTTAGTAACCTATAGTAAGAAAAGTGATGTCGCTAAAGCAGCGAGTTTATTCTTAGGTAAAGGTGAAGGTTCTCCATTATTTATTGCTACCTATTCTAACTTTAAGACTCATCGAGTAACCTGTATTGGAGATTTAGGATATAACGATAATCCTAATACTAAAGACTATATTAATTATTTAGAATTAATGACTCGTTATATGAAGAAAGCGTTTAATAAAGAGTCTATTGAATTTAAATTATTAACTTTTAATAAAGATTATCCTAATCCTCTAATTGATATCTTTAAAGATAGACTAGGCTATAAAGGAGAGATAGAAGGAAAAGACTTATTAAAAGCGGATACTGATATTATTATTGGTCATCCTAAAGAGTTCTTAGGAATTATCTCTGGTATTAATCATGGTATATCAATATACGATGAATTTATTAAAGAAGAAGTAAGAAAGAGTGTTGGTCTTCGTTACTTTGTCTATCCAATGTTTAAAAGCGTTACCCATAACTTCCATATGGAGATTGATCAAAAGCTCACTAGTGGAGGTAATATCCTACTAGGATTTAAAAAGAATATTGTTATAGTTGATCCTGATACTATTAAACAAGGCGTAAAAGTAAGTATCGATTTAGCAGGTAAATTAGAAGCTTTCTAATTATTAAATTAGGTACATTATAAAAAGGGATGTCATCGGCATCCCTTTTAATTTAAGCAATTAATTACTTCTTACGAAGATACTTAACGCAGTCAAGAGCGACAGCGACAAGGATAATTACACCTTTAATAAGTAATTGTAAGTTAGAGTTAATACCAATATAAGCGAAAGCGTAGGTTAAGAAACCTAAGATAGTCGCACCGATAACGGCGCCACCAACTTTACCAACACCACCACTGAAAGAGATACCACCAATAACGCATGCTGCGATAGCATCAGTTTCAGTACCATAACCTGAGTTAAAGTTACCAGTACCAGTTTGGACAGCTTGGACAAAGCCACCAATACCATAAAGGATACCAGCCATAACGAAGGCTAACATAGTAATCTTAAATGGAGAGATACCAGAAACGGTAGCTGCTTCTTGGTTACCACCAACTGCGTATAAATGTTTACCAAATTTAGTCTTGTTCCATATAAACCAAACTACCGCAATTGCTATTACAGCGTAGACCACTAGTAATATAGAGGATGGACCACGCAATATATCAATAATATTAGAATCAGGAGTAAAGCTACTAGTAGCAGACCAGAAGATTTGGAATAAACCATAAGAGATTAATTGAACCGCTAAGGTTGAGATGAATGGATGCATTTTGAATTTAGCAGTGAAGAATCCTGCAAAGGTAGTAAATAATGTACAGAACATAATCGATACTAGTAATGCACAGATAATCTTTACCGCGATTGGTGCACCAGTGAATATCCACCATTGACCACCAGTAACCTGGTCAGTATATGGGAATTGAGACATAATCATTAAGCTGAATGAAACACCAACACCAGTTAAACGACCAATACTTAAGTCGGTACCACCAAGTAAGATTAATCCCGCAACACCTAGTGCAAAGAATATCTTTGGTGAGATTTGAACAATAGCACCTAAAATATTTTTAGGAGCAAGTAAACCATCACCGGGCATGGTATAAGATAAACCGATTAAGGCTGCGAATACGATAAGAATAACAACGTATAAAGCATTTTTAATTAACCAATTGGTTAAATTAAAGTTAGCGATATAGCTTTCAAATTTAAATCTAAACCATTCGCCAATTGGATGTTTATCGTGTTTAATCTTACCAGTATAAGAATAACGGTTCATGAAGGAGTTATAACGTAATTCTTTAGAACGATCGAAGGCTTCAACTTTAGCCGTCTTAGCTTCGTTTAATTTAGAACCATAGGCAATCTTTTCAGCTTTTAAATCGATTGCTAATAGTTTCTTATCTTTAGCTTCTTTCTTTAATTGCTTAACACGAGCGACATGCATTTCTTTAATGGTCTCGCACATATCTTTATAGGTCTTGCGTGATAAACCATTATCGTATTTATTGCCTGCTTTAACTAAGCGCATGTATTGTTTAGAGTCGCTCTTAGAAATCGCCATAGATTCTTTAAGGATGAAGTTAACTTCATCTTTAGCAAGTCTAGCTTTAACTTTAGCAGCCTTAAGTTCTTTAATATTATTCTTAATAAGTTCTTTCTTCTCGTTCTTTTCAATTTGCTTATTTAAGATAATATCTTGAATTTCGTTACGTAAAGCGATGACTTTATTTTCACCATCCGCTCTTAATTTATTAAGTTCATCAAGATAGCCTTGATATTTTAATTGTTGGTAGGAAAAGCAGACTCTTAAATCAAAGAATTTCTTTTTAATTGCTTCTTTAACGGTTTTATCAACGATTTTTTGACTTGTCTTAGCGTCAATCTTCGCTGCCTTTAATTTAATCGCTAAATCCTTTAATTTATTTTCTCTTTCCTTGCCTTTAAGAGTTTTATCAGCCTTCGCTTCAATAATTTCCTTTCTCACCTTAAAGACACCAACTAAGTCTTTTTTGCGAGCCTCAAGGATATTGTTCATATAATGAACATGTTCCTTAACATAGATTTCCATGGGGCTTCCACCATCCACTTTAATCTTGGCAACCGGTTTTAATTCTTCCGGTTTCTTAGAGATTTTCTTTTTCTTTGCCATACATCTCTCTCCTTATTATAAATATCTAGTACATAAACGCATGATTTGTTCTTGCGTTGCAGTCTTAGTATCAAGTTCACCTGCGATACGGTAGTTACTCATAACTATAACTCTATTAGTAACACCTAATATTTCAGGCATTTCGCTACTAACCATGATAATTGATTTTCCTCTCTTAGCGAGTTCTATCATTAATTCGTAGATTTGATATTTAGCCATGATATCAATACCACGAGTAGGTTCATCCATTAAAAATACATCTGGTGCTCTTTCTAACCACTTACCAATAATAATCTTTTGTTGGTTACCACCAGAAAGATTAAGAATCTTATCACCACGACTAGAGCACTTAACGTGCATTTGACCGATTTGTAAATCAGCAGCTTTGTTCATCTTAGCAGTATTTAACATACTATTCGCTTTGTATTTATCTAAGTTAGTAATACAAGTATTAAATGTTAAGTCACAATTAGCGAACATACCAGAAACTTTTCTTTCTTCTGTAACGAATGCAAAGTTATGATCCATTGCTTCTTTAGGAGTAGTGAATAAGATACGTTTATCTTTATATCTAATTGCACCAGTACCAATAGTGCGGCATCCAAATAAGCATTCAAGTAATTCACTTCTACCCGCGCCGACTAAACCATATACTCCTAAGATTTCGCCTTTCTTTAAATCAAAGTCGATATCTTTTAAATATGGTTTATATTTAGTTTCTAATGCTCTTACTTTTAATATAACTTCACCAGGTTTATTAGTTAAAGGTGGGAAGCGGCTAGTTAAACTACGACCAATCATCGCTTTAACAACTTCATCTAAGTTAGTCTGTGGGATTGGTTTATCTAGAGTAACTACACCATCACGAAGAACAACGATGTTATCACATAATTCAAATATTTCGTTCATCTTATGCGAGATGAAGACAAAGCTAACACCCGTCTTCTTTAAGTTATTAATTATTTCAAATAGTTTTCTTGTTTCTCTTTCTGATAATGAAGATGTCGGTTCGTCAAGAACAATGACCTTTGCATTATAAGAAATAGCACGCGCAATCTCAACCATTTGACGTTGAGAAACAGATAAATTTTTAATCAAGGTTTTAGGATTAAATTTCATGTCTAAGCGTTCAAATAATTCAAGTGAACGTTTATACATAGCCTTCTCATTAATAATACCGGCATTAGTAAGATATCTACCTAAGAATAAATTATCTTGAATAGTTCTCTCTAAGCATTGATTTAATTCTTGGTGAACCATCGCAACACCATTTTCTAACGCTTCTTTACTAGATTTAAAATCAATTGCTTTGCCATCAAGACGGAAACTTCCAGTATCTTTAGCGTACATACCGAATAAGCATTTCATAAGAGTAGACTTACCGGCTCCATTTTCTCCCATTAGACCCATAACGGTTCCATAAGGAATACGGATATTAACACCACAAAGAACTTGGTTTTTACCAAAAGCTTTAGATAGATTTTCTATCTCAAGAACATATTTACCTTTTGGAGTTTCTTTTTTCTTTATCATATTATTTCTCCTTCTCTAGATTAGCGTGTTCAATATAGGTTTTGTTTAACCATGCTCTAATCATTTGGCCTTGTAATTCTCCGCCTTGTTTAGCGTCAAATCCTACATAGTAGGTATATTTGAAATACTTATTATTCATAACGTCTTTAGCGGATACATTACCATGTAAATCAGTAGGTTGACGATTCCAGAATATAACTGGAATGTTACTGCGTTTACTCCAATCATCTTGTTCTTTTAATCCATACGCTTTTGCGATACGAGTGATATATTCAGGAGAATTAGATTGTTGAACAGGATTAATTAAGAAGGCTTGAGGTCCTTGAGACGCACCTTTACCTAGTGCAGCATCAAGTTGGTCAAGAATTAATTTCTCATCTGAGCCATCACCTTCTGCAGGGCTTACATCGAGATTAAACATATTGGAAGCTTGAGTCTTTTTAAAATATGGATTCATATTACCGGTAAAGAAGGTATCAGTTTTACTATACCAAGATTGCCAAACGCTTAAAGCAGAAAGATCAGATACTTTAATTATATTTTCAGGATCTTTCTCAGTTTCTGAACCTTCAGCTTTATCATATAAATCATCGGTTTCAAGAGCTTCGCCTTTATCATCAAAGAAATAATCAGTTTCAATTCCACTTGGATCAATATCTTCGCCAAGATATTTATCATTAGTAACTGAACGATTCTTTAATAATATAGCGTGATGAGAATCAGGATTATCAGTTAAATCTTTATTTAAGCACCCATCAAAAGTAACTGTACTATGAACGTAACCTGAACCATATGAAATTTTTTTATTTCCGCCAACATCAACTCCAGCCTCTTTCGCGTACGCTTCATCATCATATTGGAATCCTTCATAAATCGGATTATAGGGTTCACCATCATCTTGCCACATCGCATCAATTTTGCTGCGAGGATTGCCGTTCTTATCAGCATATTCCATCTTCGGCTTACTAGCCTCATAAATATTTCTAATAATTACGGATGTCGTTAAACATTGGCCGACAGTGTTAGAATCGATAGTACCCATAATAGAACTATCTTTCTCTTTCATTATTTTTAATGTAGAGATATTTGAATCATATCCAAATATTGGTAAATTCTTTTTCCAGTTATAAGCCTTAATCGCACCTTCTGCCATACCATCATTATTAGATACGAATAAAGTAATACTCTTATCATGTTTATTAATCCAAGTTCCGGTGGTTGCATTTGCAGTTATAGGATCCCAGGTTGCGCCTGAGAAAGATTTTTGTTCTAAACTTTCTAATTCATTAACTTTAAATTCTTGCGCAGGAACAGATTCGTCATGTTTGTATTTATCATTAGGATTGTCTTTATCATTAAGAGTAATATGTCCTTGCTTAACACCTTCAAGATTGAAATTAGCCTTCTGATATTTTTCTTCAACACGAGTGCCGAGCTCTTCGCGAGTACCACGGGTACGATACATAGAATCGTTATGGTCAATTTGCCCAATTAATAAGCAATAATTAATATTAAATCCATTAGTAGATTTTTTCCAACTCCATGGAGCGTTATCAAATAAATCACAACTAGTGAGTGAGACGATTGCAATTGCGGGAATAATAAATTTAAATTTCTTATTCATAAATTATTTTTTCTTACCCACCGATTCTTTAAATCTTTCGTTAAGATAACTAACTATCATTTTACCTTGTTCTTTGCCGCCATAAGCCGCATCAACACCAACGAAATAAGTATACTTAAAGAACTTATTGTTCATAGTTCCTGTATCAACTTCACCAGTAACTAACTGGGGTTGCTTATTCCAGAAAATTAATGGAGTATTAAGACGATCTTCCCACTTATCCCATCCATTGGTTGGGATCTTTTTACCCTCATATTCTGCAGCAGCTTTAGATAATTCGGCAACAAATGTTTGACCATCAGTTGTAGTAACCATGTTTACTAAGAAAGCATCAAATTTATTCGCAGCTAAAGCACCTTTAATACGATCAAATATGGTTTGCTCACTAACACCATCACCGTCATATTTCATATCATTAATGCCCATAGCTGAAGCATATTGAGAATAATAAGAATACATGGGGCCTTGCAAGAAGGTTTCAGCTGAGTTGTTATAAATATGACAAACTTTGTATTCATTTAAATTAGGTTTAGGATTCTTTATTCTATGAACAAATCCAAGTTCATCATCCCATGCTAAATCTTCAGGCTCTAAAACTTTTCCGTCTCTAACATAGTCATCGACGTTATCTAGACCGATACCAGTACTAGTAGATAGGATTTCATGATAACCATCATCATAATTTAAATCTAGGTTATGTTCAGATTTTTCATCCTTATGAGGATCAACAATGCCCTGATGCTCAATTTGTTCACCTTGTTCAGAACTAAATCCATCAATATATAAACCTAAATCTTTATTAGGATTAGCTTTGCTAAATCCACGGTTAGTAGGATCATAATTTTTTCCATCTTTAGTGGCTTTACCACTTTTAACATCGTCTATAATATTACGAATAATCATATAGGCTGCAGCACATTGCGCACCAGCGTTTTGGTCAACCGTACCCATAATACCAACGCCTGTTTCTTCACATTGTTGAATTAATCGTAATGTGGATGTGTTAGCATCATATCCAAATATTGGTAGTCCTTTAGTGTAGTTATATGCATTTAATGCACCTTCAGCCATACCATCATTATTTGAAATAATCATGGTAATTTTATCACTATGTTTATTAATCCAAGTTGATGTAGTTTGATTGGCTGTAATACCGTCCCAAACAACACCCGCTAGGGATTTTTGTTCCATATGTTCTAATTCATTAACCTTAAATTTTTGAGTAGGATAAGCAGGGTCATAATCATACGCTATGCTATCTTCAGCGTTAAGTTCTATCTCACCTTGTTTAGGAATACCTAAATTAGCGTTCCCATTAATCTCAGTTGAAGGATCACGAGTGTTTAAAGCTTCTCTAGTATATCTAGTTCTTTCTATCGAATCACTATGTTCGTTTTGACCAATTAATAAACAATAGTTTATCTCGGTATTATTATTAGTGGCTTTCATCCAATCAAATGTTAAATTGGAGAATAATGAACAAGAGGTCGCAATAAAAGATGCGCTAAGTAGGGTAAGAAAGTGCAATGATCTCTTTTTCATAGTCTATCGCAGTTATCCTTATATATTATAAACTAATTTGAACTTAAATGAGATTTTTATTGAGTTACGTTACTTATAACCTATCTTTGATTGCTCAAATCTTTAGCTAAACAAAACACTGCGTATAGAGGAACAGATTTAATATTATTTTCAAATCCAAAATTCTTCATACTAACTCTAAATGATGTATTAACACGATAATTGTTTTTATAACTATTAAGACTATTAGAAGTTACTCTTACTCCTGCCTTGACCTCAAGTGGGCATACTTCATTATGATATTCAACCATAAAATCAATCTCCGCCAAAGCCTTGCCTTTCCAATAATATAAAAGAATGTTATATGAAGATAATTCAGTCGCGACATAATTTTCGGCTAATACACCAGTTATATCATCTCGATAAAAAGGATTAGAAATATTAGAAAGTTTTAGTCCTGCTTTATAACGAAATAGACCAACGTCATTTAAATAAAAACGAAATAAGAATTCGTCAATATGAGCAACTAATGGTAGTCTAGGCGTTTTTAAAAGTGATGATTTAAAAGCAAGTCCTGCATTAATTAACCATTCAATGGAACTGCCAAAATATTGAGAACTCTTCCCTTTTTCTACATTAGAATATTTAAAACTCTTATTTTCTTTTAATAATTGACTAACTATCGAATCATAACAAGCTTTATTTTTTATTCCTTCAGTTAAAGAAACATATTTACTTGTATCCTTTAAATAATCTTGATAAATACGTTCCGCTACATGACTCGACAATAGTAACGATTTTTCTTTTAAATAAAGACTAACGGCTTCAGGCATACCACCTATAGTTAAATAAATGCAATATAATCGCAAAGCCTTTTGGTGGATTGAATCATTAAGTGGTTTATTTATTTCATAGGATTCCTCAATTGAATTAATTAGATTATCCTCGTCTAACGCAATTAAAAACTCTTCAAAATTCATAGGATACATTCTTAATTCATCCACTTTGCCAACCGGATAAGAAAAACTATTCCTATTAAATTTCCGATTAAGCGCAACTCCGAGTAAAGATCCTGCTGCGATAATGTGATAATCATTTGCTTCTTCATAAAAATACTTTAAAGACGTAATCGCAGGAGGATAAGCTTGAACTTCATCGAAAAATATTAAAGTAGATCCGGGAATTATCCTTATATTAAAATAAATTTCTAAATTTCTAATAATTTCTTTTGGTTCAATATTCCCTTCAAAGAAAGCATGAACATCGGTATTCTTTTCAAAATTAACATTAATAATATTTTGATAATGATTCTTGGCAAATTTATTAACTATGTATGTTTTACCAATTTGTCTTGCGCCCGTAAGAATTAAAGGCTTACGTAGTGGATTGTTCTTCCATTTATTCAATAGTTTTTCTATATTTCGTTTCATATTCTCTCCTTTTTGTAAATATACGATAAATACTTATTTTTTTATATATAAACCAATAAAATCATAACCTAAAAAATCAAATAATTCAATAAAAACATAACCTAATCAATTTCTATATTCAATAAAATTATAACCTAATAATAAATTTAGTGCTAATTAAGCTTACCTTATTTCAACTATTAAATAGTGCCTTCTAGGTTCTGATACTATTTATCCATTTATACTTTAATAAAATTTTTATTGAATTAATTGTATAATTTTTACTTGAGAGGTAAATGTATGAAACAATATTTTCCTAACATTAATAAAATTAAATACGAAGGACCTAAAAGTAAAAATCCTTTAGCATTTCATTTCTACGATGAGAATAAAGTAGTCGCCGGTAAAAAGATGAAAGATCATCTTAAATTTGCGATGGCCTGGTGGCATAATCTATGCGCTACTGGTGTTGATATGTTTGGTAGTGGTACGATGGATAAATCCTTTAACGCTAAAGTAGACACTATGGAACACGCTAAAGCAAAAGTTGATGCTGGATTTGAATTTATGAAGAAATTAGGTATTCACTATTTCTGCTTCCATGATGTTGATTTAATACCAGAGACTAATGATATTAACGAGAACTATCGTAGACTAGACGAGATTAGTGACTATATCTTAAAGAAGATGAAAGGCACTGATATTAAATGTCTTTGGGGAACTTCCAATATGTTCTCTAATCCTAAATTCTTTGCGGGCGCTGGCTCTACTAGTAGTGCGGATGTATATGCATTTGCTGCAGCTAAAATAAAGAAAGCATTAGATATTACTGTTAAGTTAGGCGGTAAAGGATATGTCTTCTGGGGTGGTAGAGAAGGATATGAACATTTATTAAACACCGATATGAAATTTGAAATTGATAATATCGCGCGTTTAATGAAGATGGCAGTTACTTATGGTCGTAAGATTGGTTTTAAAGGTGACTTCTATATTGAGCCTAAACCAAAAGAACCAATGAAACATCAATATGATTTTGATGCTTCTACTTCAATTAACTTCTTACGTCATTATGGTTTAGATAAAGACTTTAAGCTTAATATTGAAGCTAATCACGCGACGCTCGCTGGTCATACATTTGAGCACGAGTTACGTGTAGCGCGCATTAATAATATGTTAGGAAGTATTGATGCTAACCAAGGTGATTCTATCTTAGGTTGGGATACTGATGAATTCCCCTTTGATGTCTATACTGCTACTATGGCGATGTATGAAGTTTTAAATTCTAAAGGATTAACAGGAGGATTTAACTTTGATGCTAAGAATCGTCGTGGATCATATACTTATGAAGATATGTTCTACGCTTTTATCTTAGGTATGGATACTTATGCTTTAGGATTAATTAACGCGGATAAATTAATTAAAGATGGACGCATTAATAAATTAATTAAAGATAAATATTCTTCTTTCTCTTCTCCTATTGGCAAAAAGATTATAAGTGGTAAAACAACACTTGAAGAATTAAGTAAATATGCTTGTAAATTAAAGGATACTAAACTACCAAAGAGTAATCATCAAGAGTTAATGCAAAGTATCGTTAATGAAGTGATATACGGTAAATAATTACTAAAATATTAATAAGAAGCACCTTTAGGTGCTTTTTATTTTTATCATAGAAATATACCTTTTTAATATATAATTAAAAGTGATATATGGAAAACGAAAATAAAAACATTACTCCTGAGAGTAACGAAAACGCTGCTTCTCAAGAAAGTGATAATAAAGTTATCGCTCCTCAACAAGAAGAAAAGAAAGAAGAGGCCGCTCCTATTGAAAACAAAGAAGAGGCTAAATCCACTGAGGAGGTTGTGACTCCTGCTGCTCCAGTCGAGGAGAAAAAAGGATTCTTCAAAAGACTATTCAAAAAGAAAGATCCTAACGCTCCTAAAAAGGAACCAGGTAAAGTTCAATTATTCTTTAAGAAATTATTTAAGAATAAAGTATTCTGGATTTGCTTTGCTGTTACCTTGCTAGCATTAATTGTTGTTTGGTGCATATTTGCTCCAAAAGGAAAAACCAGTGTATTTTCTTCTTCCATGGCGATGTTCATGGGCTTATTCTTGCTGCTAGCTCTTGGTCTATCTGTAGGAAGAATAACTATCAAAGGCATTAACTTCGGTTCTGCCGGTGTCTTCCTAGTTGCCTTAGGTTTAGGAGCGTTGTTCGCAATAAAAACGAGTAATCCTTTTCTTAAATTATTTACGTTGTCGGGAGACGATGTAGATATTTACGAAAATGTCTTAGAAAATTTAGGATTAGTTTTGTTTGCTTCAGCAGTTGGTTTTATTGCTGGTCCTACTTTCTTTAGAAGTTTCAAAAGCAATGCGAAGTCTTTTATTACAATGGGCATTTCTGTAACAATTGTTGGAATTATGTTAACTGCCCTAATAGGTGTAATTATGAAAGGAGCATTAGGTGATGCTTCTCCATTCTTTGCTTCAGGTTTATTCTCTGGCGCAATTACCTCTACTCCAGCATTAGCTGCTGCTAAAGATATCGCCGGAGCTAGAGAAATATTAATTGCGGGTAACCCAGTTAAAGCATCTGTATTAATAGTTATTGCCTATGCAATTACTTATCCACTTGGAGTTTTAGGCGTTGTCTTGTTTATTCAATTAATGCCTAGAATCCTAAAAGCTGATATGAGCATGGAAAGAGGTAAATTAATTGTTCAAGCCTTAAAAGCTGAAATGAACGAAGACAAAGCTGAACTTGAAAAACAAAGAAAAGGCATAATGGAAAAAAACTATTTTGAAATTGATTCATATGGTTTAGTTCCTTTTTCTATAGCTGTTTTACTTGGATTAAATTTAGGCGCTATAAACATTCCGTTAACTCCTAGTGGTTTTGCTGGTCCTTGTTTCTCGCTTGGCACTACTGGAGGATGCTTGGTTAGCTGTATTATATTCGGTCATCTTGGACATATAGGTAAATTATCATTAAAAGTTCCAGATAATGTAAATAAAACATTCCGAGAATTTGGTTTAATCGTATTCCTTGCTGGTATTGGTATTGGTGGAGGTTACAAGATTGTTAATGAATCGAGCAAGATTCCTGGATTAGGTCCTATTATCGCTATTGGTGTCGCTTTAGGATTAGTTATTACTTTAGTCCCAATGATTGGCGGATACTTCCTTGGTAAGTATGCATTTAAATTACCTTTATTAAATAACTTAGGTGCAATTACTGGTTCTATGACTTCTACTCCTGCGTTAGGTGCATTAATTGGTATGGCGAAGACAGACGATGTCGCCACCGCATATGCATCAGCATTCCCAATCGCAACTATTCTTACCGCTATCGGTATGAACTTATATCTCTCGTTATTAGCATAAGTTTATGAATTCATATATAGGTATAGATTTAGGCACTAGCGCCGTCAAAATTCTTTTAGTAAGTAAATTAGGTAAAGTTATTAACTCGGTAAGTGTTTCTTATCCAGTTAGTATTCCTAAAATTAATTATAGTGAACAAGATCCTAATGCTTGGTGGAATGCTACTAAGCTAGGTTTAAATAAATTACTTAAAGACGTTAATAAGAATGACGTTAAAGCAATTTCCTTTAGTGGGCAAATGCATGGACTAGTAATGCTAGATAAAGAAGATAAAGTAATTCGTCCATGTATTTTATGGAATGATAATCGAAGCGAAGGATTCACTAATTTATTAAATAAGAATGCAAAGAAATTAAATTCATTAACAGGTAATTTAGCGTTCTCTGGATTCACTGCTCCTAAAATTATGTGGGTTAAAAAATATGAACCTAATAATTTTAAGAAGATTAATAAAATCATGCTTCCTAAGGATTATCTTATTTATCAGTTCACTCATGTTTTTGCGACCGATTATTCTGACGCAGCAGGTACCCTACTATTAGATGTAAAAAATAAAAAGTGGTCTACTGAAATGCTTAAGATAGTAGGAATTAAAAAAGAACAATTACCTAAGATTTATGAAAGCTATGAAGTAATAAGTTTAATCAATAAGAAGGTTGCTAAAGAATTAGGATTAAATGAAAAAGTTAAGATTGTCGCTGGTGGCGCAGATAACGCAATTGCTGCTATTGGAACTAATACTATTAGTAATAATTCTTGTAATATTTCTCTTGGTACAAGTGGAACAATTTTAATTGCGTCTGATTCTTATCACGATGGTAGATGCCTACCTATACATTCATTTAATCATGCGAATGGTAAATATTATTTAATGGGTTGTATATTAAGCGCAGCTAGTGCTTATAACTGGTGGAGCACTATATCTTCATTAAAAGTAAATCGTAAGATTAAATTAAATGAAAATAATATTTATTTCCTACCTTATCTAAGTGGAGAAAGATGCCCTTATAATGATCCTAATGCTAGTGGAGCGTTCTTCAATTTAAGAAGCAACACCACTAACGAAGATATGTCATTAGCAGTATTAGAAGGTGTTACTTTTGCGTTAAAGGATTGCTTAAAGATTGCTAATGATATGGGTATTAAAGTTAAAGAGACTACTTTATGTGGTGGTGGCGCTAAATCAGATATCTGGCCAAGCTTAGTAGCAAATATATTAAACGTTAATGTTAAATTAATTAACATTGATGAAGGACCGGGATTAGGTGCTGCTATATTAGCGATGGTAGCGAATAAAGAATATAAATCTATTAAAGATGCTACTAATAAAATTATTAAAGTTACTAAAATAATTAAGAAAAAGAATAACTTAGTTAAGTTCTATGAGAAGAAATATTTTACTTATCGAAAGTTATATCCATTAATAAGTAAGATAAGATAAAAATCCTTTCAATTTAATTTAATTAAAGTTAATTTACTACATAAAAATAATTGTTTTGACTTTTTCATACATACATTTGCAAAAAAGTATGTACAAAAAAAATATTTTGTGAAACTCTACGTGGAACATTGTAATATATTTCTATGAGTAAAATTATTTCTATTGCTAATCAAAAAGGCGGAGTAGGTAAAACTACCACTACTATTAATTTAGCCGCTGCATTAGGTAACTTAAATAAACAAGTATTAATTATTGATATGGATCCACAAGGTAACTCATCTAGAGGAGTTGGAGTAGATATAAATGCTATTAAGACTACTATATTTGAAGCGCTTATTCATCAAAAGAATATTAATGAAGTAATTAGATCTACTTCCTATAAAGGAATCGATATATTACCTAGTAATTTAAATCTCGCTAATTTTGGTGCTACGGTTACTAATACTACTGGAGAACCATTTGTGTGCCTTAAAGAAATAATGAGCCAAATTAATAAACAATATGACTATATTCTTATTGATTGTCCCCCATCACTTGGTCTATTAACTATTAACGCTTTAACTGCATCTAATAGTATTTTAATTCCTGTACAATGCGAATATTTTGCGATGGAAGCAATCGCTCAAATCTTAGGAACTATAAGCGAAGTAAAGCGTCTACATAATCCAAATTTAGAAATAGAAGGATTTGTCTTAACAATGTTTGATACACACACTAATTTAAGTAGTGAGATTGCTCAAGAAGTTAGATCATTATTCAAAGAAAATACTTTTATATCCGTTATTCCTAGAAACGTATCAATACCTGAAGCTACTGCAAAATTAATGCCAGTATGTGAATATCGTCCTACTAGCGCTGGTAGCGTCTCTTATGCTTCTTTAGCAAAGGAATTATTAGACCATGAAAAGAGACAATAAGTTCATTAAGAAAAACCAATTATCTAAATTAGTTAATCGTTTTTCTAAAAGCTACGTTATCGAAGAAATGGAGAAGAATCTCCGTCAGGCTAAGTCAACTGAATTATTAGTGACTAATATTGATGATAACGCGATTATTAAAAGTGCACCGGTACCTGCAAATACATTAAAAAATATTGCCGATTTTATTAATAAAAACGGATTAACTAATCCATTAATTGTTCGTCCTAAAAAGAACTATTATGAAATTATCTTCGGTCGTAAAAGACTCCTTGCGATGAAAAAATATAAAATCTATAAGGCTCCAGCAAGAATTATTAATGTTAGTGATGAAGAAATGCTTTTCATGTTACTTGCGGATAACCGAGAACAAAGAGAAGCGAATATTATTGAGACCGCATTAGTGTTAAAAGAATTAAGTGAAAAATATAATTACAATCAAACTACATTAGCAGATCTTGCTCATCAATCTAGATCTCAAATAACTAATATTCTTCGATTACTTAATCTACCTAAATGGATTATTGATGATATCTCTATTGGTAAATTAAGTTATGGACATGCTAAAGCAATCGCTTCTTTGCCAGAGACTACTATTGAAGAATTAGTGAATAAAATATACGAAGAAAAATTATCGGTTAGAGAAATAGAAAATATCGCCAAAAAGAAACACCAAAAAGGTAATCAAGATACTTCCATTATTTTATTAAAGAAATATAAATGCGAAGTTGATAATAAAGATAAAAACTTAGTTATTAGTTTTACTAACAATAAAGAAAAAGAGAAGTTCTTAAAAGATATTACCGATAATAATTAGGCAATATTTTCTAATTCTTTTTTATCTTTCTTTTTACCAAATATTTCAATTAAAGAGAAAATAGAAGATATTAATAAAATGATTCCAATAATTAACCACATGTAGGTTACTAGATCTTTTGCATAGACTAAGAAAATAATCCCAGCAGTTAACATTAACGCACCTATACAAGTAGAAATAACATTAGTAGAAGTACGATTAATTTTATTCACTGCACTAATAATAGAAGCGAGAATTAGGAATCCACCTAATCCAATAATAATACACGGAACAAACCAACCAACGATAATATCAGCAACGCCGCCGGCAGCATCTAATACTGCAAATATGCCAGTACCTAATAAGATTCCGTTAAACATAATTAATTTAACATCAAAATGCTTCGGATCTTTTGAAATGACGATACCAGTTGATAATAAAGAACCAACAATTAACATGACGCAAATGATAATTCTAAATGCTAAAGTTTCAGAAGTTCCTTTACTACCAGTTGCAATATTAATAATTGATAAAACAACCATCACTAGGCTTGCGACACCTACTAAAATAGATGAAATTGATTTAATAATTTTATTAACTTTAATCATATAAAACTCCTTTTAATATTATAGCGGTCTTTTTTTAATTTGGTTATATTGACGAGGATATTTCTTATCAGTCGGTTTATTTTTTATAAAAATATAATTAATTCTTTTATCTCCATTAGGGATTGCGGTAGCTTGAATCTTATTAAGAGATAAATTTAATAATTTAATAGCGTTATCTGCTTTATTTAATTCTTCATTTGCGTTCTTTCCTTTTAAAGCGATGATACTTCCTTTTACTTTTACTAGAGATGTAACGAGTTCTAAATAAATTCTAAGTTCTGCTAAAGCGCGAGCGATAACTACATCGTACTTTTCTTTTTCGTTTAACTCTTCTACGCGAGCGCATTTAGCCTCCACATTAGTGAGATTTAAATACTTAATCACGTCATTAAGATAATTAACTTTCTTTTGTGTTGAATCCACTAACACAAAATGAGATGTAGGATATAACATTGCTAAAGGAATTCCAGGAAATCCTCCACCACTACCAACATCTGAAATTGTTTTATTTTTAAAATCAAAAGCTTTACTGATAAGAAGAGAATCATAAATATGTTTTTCAATCATTTCTTCTTTGTTAGTAATCGCGGTTAAGTTCATATTTTTATTAACTTCAAGTAAGTAAGTTAAAAACTTATCTACTTGTTTTTCGTTAATATTAAATTCCTTAGTTAACTCTTTATAAGTCATAATTATTTCTTCTTTAAGTTTAACACTAAGATAGCAATATCACTTGGATTTACTCCCGATATTCTACTTGCTTGACCAATACTATGAGGTCTAATACGATCCATTTTTTGCCTTGCTTCAAGTGCAAGTCCATCCATATGAAGATAATCAATATTATCAGGAATTAAAGTGTTTTCTATTTTATTAAATTCACTAGCCTCTTTAAGTTGTTTACGGATATAACCTTCATACTTAACACTTACTTCAATTTGGAAAATCGCAATATCAGATAATTTAATTTCTTTAAGTCCTTTAACGTAAGGATATAATCCTAATAAAGTTACATTAGGGCGACGTAATAAATCTAATGCGGTAGTTCCTGCAGATAAGTTATCATATTTGATTGTTTTTAAATATTTATTAACTTCACTTTTACTTCCAAATCTAGTCTCGTTTAATAATTTAATCGCTTTCTCTATTTGTTTATTTTTCTTAATAAACATATCGTAACGTTTCTTAGAGATAAGGCCTAATTTCTTCGCAATCGGGGTTAAGCGAATATCCGCATTATCGTGTCTTAGTAATAAACGATATTCCGCGCGAGAAGATAATAAACGATATGGTTCAGTTATTCCTTTAGTGACGATATCATCAATCATTACTCCAATATAAGATTCATTTCTTTTTAATATTAATGGTTTCTTGTTTCTAATTGATAAAACAGCGTTAATTCCTGCGACTAGACCAAGTCCAGCAGCCTCTTCATATCCTGAAGTTCCACATATTTGACCCGCTCCAAATAAACCTTTGTATTTCTTAATTCCTAACGCTAGATTAAATTCAAGTGGATCAATAGCATCATATTCAATAGCATAAGCATATTTAAGAAATACTGCCTTCTCTAATCCTTTAAGAGAATGAACCATTTCTTCCTGTACCTTATGAGACATAGAAGTGGAGAATCCTTGAAGGTAAATAGAATCTTGATCCTTATATTCAGGTTCTAAGAATAGTTGATGTCTCTTCTTATCTTTAAAGGTCATTACCTTTCCTTCAATAGAAGGGCAATAACGAGGTCCGGTAGCTTGTACGGTTCCGTTATATTGAGCGGATTCATTAAGATGAGAACGAATAATTTTATGTGTCTTTTCGTTAGTATAAATTAAATAACACGGTAATTGTTTTTTAATATCTACATATTTATCAGTTAGATAAGAGAACGCTAACTTACCGGGAGTGCCTAATTGAATTTCTGCTTTAGTAAAATCAATAGAATTTCTTTTAATTCTTGGAGGAGTGCCTGTCTTTAAACGAATTAAAGATAATCCCATTTTTCTAAGACAATCACTTAATCCAATGCTTGGTTTTTCTCCATCTGGTCCTGCACTTATCTTATTTTTACCATGATAAATATAAGCGTTCATAAAAGTTCCAGTAGTGATTATTACTACTTTAGCCTTTATCTTTTCTTTTTTATTTGTGATAACCCCACTAACTTTATTTTTATCGTAAATTAATTCTTTTATTTCACATTCTTTAACCGTTAAATTCTTTTGTTTCAAACAAGTTTGTTGCATGTAATGCGGATAATCATATTTATCACATTGCGCTCTTAAACATTGAACGCCTGGACCTTTACCAGTATTAAGCATCTTCATTTGTAGATAAGTATGATCTGCTCCAATACCCATCGCTCCACCCATAGCGTCTATCTCTCTTACAACAATTCCTTTAGCGGATCCTCCAATTGAAGGATTACAGGGCATATTAGACATTTTTTTAATATTTAATGTACATAATAAAGTAGATGCACCTAAACGAGCAGACGCTAATGCAGCCTCTACTCCAGCATGACCTCCACCAATAACTATTACATCGTATGTCTTATTCATTTTTAGTCTCTTCGTATTATATACGAAAACAAATTAAATTGTTTATTTATGATAAAATATTTTAGACAGACGTTTAAAGGAGAAATTAATGGAACGTAAATTAGAATGCAGTCCTAAAAGTATTGAAATCACTTCTCCATTTTGGAAAGCTTGGCGAGATAAAGTTGCTAAAGAAGTTATTCCATATCAATGGCAAGTAATTAACGATGAAAGAAAGATTGTAACCCCAAGAGATCCCGGTAATGCACCAGGACAAGAGCAAGACAAAGAATATAGTCATGCGATTAGAAATTTAGAAATAGCTGCCAAAAGAAAGAAAGGTCAATTCTTAAACTTCGTATTCCAAGATAGCGATGTTTATAAATGGCTTGAAGAAGCAGCTTTTTCTTTAACTTATACTCATGATAAAAAATTACAAAAAGTTTGTGATTGGGTAATCGATTTAATTAGTGATGCTCAACAACCAGATGGTTATTTAATGTCCCCGTATATCATTAAATCTACTATCTTTAAAAATCGTAAAAGATTCACTCAAATTCATCAAAGTCATGAAATGTATACGATGGGACATTATATCGAAGCAGGTATTGCCTACTATAATGCAACCGGAAATAAAAAAGCATTAAAGATTGCTGAAAAGATGGCGGATTGTTTAGACAAAAATTTTGGTCCTGAAAAGAATAAAATTCATGGATCAGATGGACACGCTGAAATTGAATTAGCGTTAGCAAAACTCTATGAAGTAACTCATAACGAGAAATACTTAAAGCTTGCTAAATACTTAGTAGAAATTAGAGGTGTAGATCCTCATTTTTATGAAAAACAAAACAATAAAATTGGTGATGGCTCAACTGATATATTCCCAAATATGAGAGTATTGACAAGTCAATACACTCAAAGTGATAAACCACTTAATGAACAAGAGACTGCAGAAGGTCATTGCGTTCGTGTTTGCTATCTATTAACTGGTGCTGCACATGTTGCGCGACTCACTAATGATAAGAAAATGATAGCGACAGTAAAAAGATTATGGAATAACATCGTTAAAAAAAGAATGTATATTACTGGTTCAATTGGTTCTACTCCTGTTGGAGAATCATTCACTAGTGATTATGATTTACCAAATGATTTAACTTATTCTGAATCATGTGCTTCCGTTGCCTTAACAGTTTTAACTCATCAAATGATGGAGATTGAACCTAGAGGAGAATATGGAGATATTATTGAAAAAGAATTATTTAATTCTGGTATCTCAGGTATTGCGCTTGATGGCAAACATTTTTATTACGTTAATCCATTAGAAGCTGATCCTATAACCGCTGCTCGTAATCCAAATAAATTTCATGTATTACTAGAAAGAGCGGAATGGTTTACCTGTGCATGTTGTCCTTCTAATATCGCTAGATATATAGCAGGTGTGCATCGTTTCATCTATAACATTGATGAAAAGAATAGAACTATATATGCGCATCAATATATTGCTAATAACGCTATATTACTTGATGGTATTAAAGTAGAACAAAAATCTAATTTCCCTTGGGATGGAAAAATTAATTTTAATGTTAATGTCCCTAAAAAAGTTAAACCAATTAAATTTGTATTGCGTATTCCTTCTTGGAGCAACAAATATAAATTATTAATTAATGGTAAAGCAATCAACACTAGACCAATTAATGGTTTAATTACTATCCCAATGAAAGAAGGAACTTATAAGATTAATTTAGAATTAGACATGAGCGTTAAACTTATGCGTGCTAAAACTACTGTAAGACACGATGCTGGTAAAGTAGCCGTTATGAGAGGACCAGTTGTGTTTGCTGCAGAAGCAATTGATAATAAAGCCCCATTATGGAACTATATGTTAACTGCTAATGGAGTAAATAAGGCTTCTGTTAAGTTTGAAAAGAATTTACTTGAAGGAGTAACCACTATTACGATTCCCGCTACTCGTAGAGTATTAGAAAAAGAGAGTGATGCTTTATATACTGAAGTAACAAATAAAGTTAAAGTGGAAAAAGCTACATTAAAATTAATTCCTTACTATGCATGGGCAAATCGTGGGGCTAACGCTATGATAGTTTGGTTTGATAGTGATTTTTAATAAGGAGAAATTATGACAAAGAAAAATAATTCAAGAAAAATACCTAGTTCAGTAAGCAAAAAGATGAGCATTAAAGAAATGCTTGGTTATGGCTTTACTGATATGGCAGGTAATTTATTATTTTGTACATTCTCAATGTATATTTTAAATTTCTACACAAAAGTTTGTGGACTCCCAGATGACTGGAAAGGACTTTCAGCTAATATAATTTTATTGGTAGCATGTATTATGAACGCAATTCTATCTATTGTTTGGGGAAGTATTATTGACCACACCAAGACTCGTTGGGGTCAATCAAGGCCTTGGTTTTTGTGGTTATGCGTTCCATTTGGTGTTACCACTTGGCTAGCATTCTTCTTACCAAGTTTTGCAACCGATCAACGCGTGGCATTTACTTTAGGATTAATTACTTATATAGTTGCTGTCGGCGGATGTTACACTGGTTTATCCGCTGCAATGAGCGCCGTTCTTCCTAACCTAACTGCAAACGATAATGAAAGAGTTAAAGCAAGTAGTTTTAGAATGGTTGGCGGTTCTGCTGGTGCATTTATTACATCAATGCTAACAGTCTTAATCGTTCCAGCAATTGCACTGGCTGTTGGTACTAGTTCTGAAGATCCAGTGGCATTAAAATACGCATATTGGATTGTCATTGCAATGTGGGGCATTATCGCAATATTATTGCTCTATTTAGCATTTAAATGGATGAGAGAAAGAAACTTTAATCCAGAAAAACATAAGCCAATTCCATTTAAAAAATCAATTATGGCTCTTAAAGGAAATCATCCTTGGTTTATTTTAGCTGGTGCATTCATTGTATTCTGGATAGCTCAAACCACTAGAAGTGCTTATGCTATTAAATTTGCTGAACATGAACTAGGCGGAACTGAATGGTCCATGTTTATTAATGGAATTAATGTTGTCGGAATGATAGCGAGTTTACTTACTCCTATTTTAGTTGCTAGATTTGGCAAAATAAACAAATTTAAAAAGACTTCTACCCTATTTATTGGAACAATCATTTGCTGTTTATTTGGTGCCTTAATCGGTGCAACACAAGGAATGCCAGAAGGGGCTGGAAAAACTTCATTATTCGTAATCTTTTACACAATTAGTGTATTTGGATTACAAATGCTTATGGGTATGTATTTTATGATGTTCGCCGATACGGTTGATTATGGTGAGTGGAAGACTCATATTAGAGCACCTGGATTATTAGGATCAGTTGGCGCGGCGTTTGGTATTCAAATGGGCGCTGGATTTGGATTCTTCTTACCAGCATTAATCGAAAAAACTTTTGGCCTTTATTCAACCTTCATTTACTTCCCAGTTATTGTCTATGCTCTAGCTGCAGCAATCATGATTCTATTTATTCCATACGAAAGAAAGATGGATCAAATTAGAAATGATTTAACGCACGGTAGATACGCCAATAGTAAATAAAAAGTTAAATACTAAATTAAAAAGGCGATTCAAGTAATTGAGTCGCTTTTTATATTATCTATTCTCTTTAATTATTTCTTACTGATTTATCAATTTCTTTGCAACTTTTTTAGATACTAATATTTTTAAATGAGAATGGCAGGATTTAACTTCAATATTACCAATATTAGCCATCTCTCCATCAATACACCAGGGTGACACTTCATCTTTAAATTTAAATGAAAATTCGTTTGTTAATAATTTAACGGTTTTATGCTTAAAGAATAAGTAATGTAACAAACCATTAAACACTCCAGGCTTAGTGATATAAATCATGAATTTACCATCATTAATCTTATTCTTTAGATTAAGATAAAAACCTCCAACATGATTACCATTTAATACTAATAAGAATGGAGTATTTACATCATAGGTCTTTTTATTACAGGTTAATGTGCCTACTACTTTTTTAGGAATAAATGCATCACGTACTGCAAGTAGATAATAGGCTAATGGACCAACTACTTTTTTAACTTTTCTTTTAGCGGTATAAGATATCTCACTAAAAGCTCCACAAGCCAAAACATAAGACATATATTTATCATTAACTTTAACAATATCAAATGGAGCAGGAACTCCATTTAAAATTGTTTTTAAAGATTTAGTGAATATACTAGATAATTTAAAATTCTTTGCGAAGTCATTTGTAGTGCCTGCAGGAATATATCCTAGAATTGGTTTTTTATCTAAAGGCGCAAGATTATTAATTACTTCATTAACCGTTCCGTCTCCACCAATAAATATTAAATATTCATATTCTTTAGCGGCTAATAGACAAGCATTTTTTAAATCTTCTTTTGAACTAGATTTAATAACTTTAAGATCACTAAATTTTTCTTTTAATTTACTTTCAATAAAAGAAATATGCTTTTGAACAATATTAAGTCCAGTTAATGAAGAATAAACGAGCAACGCCTTCATAATCTAATGTATAGTATACATTATTCTTTACGTTTTAGGGTTTTTAAATACTGCTTATCTTTATCAGAAATTCTATAACTTTCTACGGCTTTTTGTATTGTTTTATTATGAACCCAAACAGGTAATAAATTGTTCTTTAAATAAATGATAGTAGACTTATATTGTTTCGCTAAAGCAGTAGCAAAATACCAAGCGATCATCATATTAACGTAATATTCTTTACTTCTTACTTTAGATACTAACTTTAAATATTCTTCTTTAAAATCATCATCTAAATAAAATGACATTAACATTTCAATACCAAAACGAATGGTATAAATCTTTTTATCCTTAATCCATTTTTTAATTTCGTTTATTAATTTATCTTTATTTTTAATAAATATCTTAGGAGATAAGATATCACACACCGCCCAATTATCAATGTAGGGTAAAAATTTATTACATTCTTTAATGCACTCTGGGTAGTCTTTAATTTGACTAATCAGTAAAGAATGAAGCATATTTTCATCATAATATTTATGTGGTAACGCATTTAAAAATGCATAATGCTCTTTATCTTTTATATATTCTTTAGCAATTTTTCTTGCTATTGGAACTCTTACTCCTAAAAATAGTTTAGGATCTACTCCAGGTGTTAATTTAGACGAAAATAAAGCATATTGCTTATCGCTATTTGATTTTAATAATTTCAAAATCCTAAAGTTTTCTTGATAAAGGTGTTCCATATTCTCTTTTCATTGCATCAACTGAGACAACCCATTGTTTGCCATATTTACATACATCAACACCGTTGATTAGTTTTCCATAAGAAACTGCTTTCCTTAAAGTCGATTCATTTAAACCCCAAAGTTCACAAGCTTCTGTAAATGCAATTAATCCATCAAAAGGTGTTTTTATTGTTTTTCCATTAAAAAATAATTCATCACAAGATAAATCAATTTCATCAGACCACGAGATTCCATAGCCACCCTGATCTACCATTGCTTCATAAAATAACCCATCTTTTTTTAAATTATTAAAAATTTTCCATTTATTAAAAAGTGGCTTTACATCATAATGTTTACTTACACCTTCTGCAAAGGTGACTAATAATAAATAATCTTTTAAAGGTAACACAGATTTTACTTTATGAAACATAATCTACTCCAATCCAGGAATACTAATAAATTCTTGCGTATCCCATATTTTTTGAACTTCTTCTCTATGCATTGCAAGCCATTCTCTAATCATAGATACAGCTTTACTAGGCAAATCTCCATCAAGAACACTACCATCAGCAATTACAATGGATCCAGAAAATTCTGCATATATAGCATGAATATGAGGAGGTTGATGCTCACTTTGTTGGAAATACATTTTAATTATTATTCCGTAAAATCTAGAAATTATAGGCATAAATTTTCCTTTATAAAATAAATTATATCACTGTTCCGTGATATTTCAACTAATAAAATTAATAATTTTTTATATATAAACGCTTTTAAATTTCTAAAGCGAAATAGATTTTTTTGGTGATCCCACCGGGAATCGAACCCGGGATTAGACCTTGAGAGGGTCTCGTCTTAAACCTCTTGACCATGGGACCACGTAAGTTTTATTTTACGCTTATTGCTTGTTTAATTCTATTATTAATTGTCTCTACGCTTAGAATATGAAGAACATAATATAAATTTGGTGAATTCTTAGAACCAGTTAATGCAATACGAATCATCTCCGCAATATCACTTACCATACCAAGATATTTATCTTTATTCGCCTTGTAAGTTTTTCTATCACTAGCGAAGTTATATTTTTCACCCAATTTCTTAATTGAATTAAACCAATCTTGTTCATTAAGACTATAGTCATTAGTGTTCATAAATTCAGTTAATACATTACTAATAACTTCTTTATTAATATTAGGATTAAATGGATAACCGTTCTTTGTAATTTCACCATATTCATCATCATAGAAGAAACGAATAATGTTATAGATATCTTTAAATTTTGCGTAGTCTTTTCTTGGATTTTCTTTGTCGCGTTCAATATTCATTATCTTAGTAAAATAATTAACATCTTTATTAATTAAATTAAGTAATTTCTCATCATATTTTTTAGCGTACTCTAAGGCACGAGAGGTCATCTCTTCAGCAGTTAAATGCGCTAAAAACTCTTTCGAGAAATAAGATAATTTATCTAAATCAAATAGCGCACCATCAAGACTCATCTTATGAATAGAGAATGGGAATTTATCTAGATCAAATGATTTATTAGCAATCATCCATTCTTCAAAATTAGAATTCGCGATGCTCATTAAATAAGTTAATACAGCCTCAGTAGGATAGCCTTCTTCAAAGAAGAAAGTAACTGCAGCTTCGGGATCTTTTCTCTTACTTAATTTACGTTTATTTCCATTATCTAATTTATTAATTAATGGTAGATGAGCGTATTTAGGCGCTTTCCAATTAAGAGCTTTAAACATCTCTAAATGAATTGGAAGAGAAGATATCCATTCTTCTCCACGAGTAATAGTAGTAGTCTTCATAAAATGATCGTCTACTACATGTGCAAAGTGATAAGTAGGAAGTCCATCGCTTTTTAAAATAACTATATCTAATTCATTCTCACTGATATCGATATCACCACGAATTTCATCGTGCACTCTTATCTTATTATTATGATTACCTGAAGAGCGGAATCTAACTACGTATGGTTTACCTTCTTTAATTAAATTTATCGCTTCTTCTGCGCTTAAATATCTACATTTAGCATAGCTACCATAATAACCCGGTAACTGTTTAGTCTTCTCTTGAACTTGGCGAATTTCATCTAATTCTGTTGGAGAGCAAAAGCAAGGATACGCTAAACCTTTTTTTACTAATTCTTTTATAACAGTTTTATAAATATTCGCCCTTAAACTTTGTTGATATGGAGCGTACCTTCCAATACTTGTTCCGTATCCTTCCATTGGAGCGATATTAAAATTCTTTAATTCTTTAATAAGAGCATCACCTGCTCCTTTAATCTCTCTTTTAGTGTCAGTATCTTCTAAACGAACATAGAAAACACCTTTAGTAGATTTAGCAAGATAATAACTTACTAAAGAAGTAAATAAACTTCCGGTATGAAGATATCCAGTAGGAGAAGGTGCAAAACGAGTAACTTCCGCGGATTCAATTAAATTACGCGGAGGATACTTCGCTTCTAGATCATCTATTGTCTCCTTAATTTCTGGAAACATTAATTCTGCTAATTCGATTTGTTTGTCCATAATTTTTTTATACTTGAATACTAATTATACTTTATTTATAATAATACGGCATCTAAATGCAGGTGTAGTTCAGTGGTAGAACACTACCTTGCCAAGGTAGTTATGCGGGTCCGATTCCCGTCACCTGCTCCAGAAAAATATTTCGCACCGTTAGGTGCTTTTTATTTTATTAACCTCTTTTAATATTATTTTTTTCGTCTTCTTTTCGTTTAAGATAGGCACGAAAATAAAACCAAACTAATAAAATAACCGCTCCTAATAAAAAGATTGCTAATCCTGCCCACATGCAATAAAAATTTTTAAGAGGTGTACCAATTGCAAGAAATAAAATAAGTCCTAAGACCATTAACGAGATACTTGCGATTAATAAGATTTTTCTCATAAATAAATATTAACCAACGCTATTATCCATATCAAGTTTAATAAGTTGATTTAATTCTACTGCGTATTCCATTGGAAGTTCACGAGAGAACGGAGCAATAAATCCCATAATAATTAATTGAGTAGCGTCTTTTTTAGACATACCTTTACTCATTAAATAGAACAATTGATCTTCGTTAATCTTACTTACAGTAGCCTCATGCTCAATATAACTAGAATTGTTTAATACTTCATTATTAGGAATAGTATCGGATTTAGATTTATCATCTAAAATTAACGTATCGCATTCTACGTGAGAAGAACAGTTAGTCGATAATTTATGATGACGAACAGTTCCTCGATAATTAGCTACACCGCCATCATGAACTACGGATTTAGAGATGATAGTTGAATGAGTATCGGGTGCTAAATGAATCATACGTGCACCAGCATCTTGGTATTGATTCTTACTTGCTACCGCAATAGAAATACAAGTTCCTCTTGCGCCTCTTTCTTTTAAGATACAGGCAGGATATTTCATATTTACTTGTGAACCGATATTTCCATCAATCCATTCCATACTTCCATTCTCATATACTGCTGCACGTTTAGTAACTAAATTAATAATATTAGTTGACCAGTTTTGTACAGTTGAATATCGACATCTACCATTTTTTAATACAACAATCTCTACTACTGCAGCGTGCAAAGAATCTTTTGAATATATAGGAGCAGTACATCCTTCTATATAATGTACATCCGCTCCTTCATCTACAATAATTAATGTTCTTTCAAATTGGCCGGATTTCTCGTTATTAATTCTAAAGTAGGATTGTAATGGTTTTTCTAACTTCACTCCTTTAGGAACATAAATAAATGATCCGCCAGACCAGACTGCGCCATTAAGTGCAGCGAATTTATTATCCATATAATTTACTACAGTATTAAAATACTTTTTCATTATTTCAGGACACATTTGTAATGCTTGGTCAGTAGATAAAAAGATAACTCCTTTATCTTCTACTTCTTTAAGCATATTGTGGTACACCGCTTCAGAATCATATTGGGTGGTAACGCCCGCTAAATATTTTTGTTCTGCTTCTGGTATACCAATCTTTTTAAAAGTATTTCTAATTGTTTGAGGAACATCTTCCCATTTCTTTTCTACCTTATCACTAGGACGAATAAAATAAGTATAAGAAGAGAAATCTAGATTAGACAAATCCGGTCCAAATTTAGGCATCTTTAATTGTTTAAATGCGCGATAGGCTTTAAGACGAAAATCAAGCATCCATTTAGGTTCATGTTTAAGTCTAGATATTTCTCTAACTATCTTTTCGTTTAATCCCTTAGGCGTTTTTAAAACTGCGGTGTCTCTATCCTTAAACCCGTATTTATACTCCTTAGAGAGATTTAATTTATTTTCCATGTTTATGATTTAATATATCCTTTAATGCATTAAAGCCGATAGTCGCACATTTAATTCTCGCTGCCTGTTTAGAAGTATTAATAAAAGCAATCGCTTCTCCTAATATCTCTTCATCAAACTTTTCCTCGTGAATCATTTTTAAATATTGATCAATGATATAACGTGCCTCTTTCTCGCTTTTATTAATTACTAGTTCACACATAATATCAGTGCTTGCAGTAGAAATAGTGCACGCTACGCCATCCCAAAGACAATCTTTAACCACTCCTTTTTCTAGTTTTAAATAAACATTGATATCATCAATACAATTCTCGCTTTTAGAATGAATTGAAACATATCCTTTTTTAGGAGTTTTTTTATGAATTGGATTTTGGTAATGATCCATGATGATTTGTCTCATCATATCGTTAGTTAGCGAAATAGGCATCTAGATAATCTCCTTCTTTTAAAGCTTTAATTAATTTATCGATATCACTCTTATTATTATAAAAATATAAAGATATTCTTACTGTTGCTGAAGTGTTTAAAAATCCATTAAGAATCTTCGCACAATGTTGACCACTTCTAACGGCGATTCCTTGAGAATTTAAATAAGTAGCTTCATCTTGCGCAAATACATTCTTTTTATTTATAGTAACAATACCAGATTCTGCAGATTCATTATAAATAATGATATCTTTATTTTTCTTTAATTCTTTAATTAAATATCTTCTTAATTCTATTTCATATTTTTCAATGTTATCCATTCCAATTTTAGTAAGATATTTCACTGCTTCTTTTAAACCATATATTCCTTCTAAATTTAATGTTCCAGCTTCAAATTTAGTAGGAGGATTTAAATAAGTAACTTTACCGTTAGTATAGAAATTTTCGTTCATACCTCCACCAGTCAAAGTAGGATCAGTAATATCTAATAATTCGTATTTACCATATAAGACTCCAACACCTGTAGGACCACACATCTTATGCGCGCTAAATGATAAGAAATCTACATCTAAATCTTTTACATCAGTCTTTCTATGAGGAACCGATTGAGCGCCATCCACCACTACAACAATATTATGTTTATGCGCTAATTTAGTTATTTCTTTTATAGGAGCAAGATATCCTAAAACATTACTTACTTGAGCGATTGCAATAATCTTAGTCTTCTTACTAATTGATTTCTTTACATTATCTAAAGTAAGTCTACCTTCTTTAGTTAATGGAATAAATTTAATATTCACTCCAATCATTTCTTTTACTTTAAACCAAGGTAAAACATTCGAAGCGTGTTCTGATTCAGTTAATAAAATCTCATCACCTTTCTTTAAATGTTTCATTGCATAACCGTAAGCGACTAGATTAATGGACATTGATGCACCTGAGGTAAAGACTACTTCTTCTTTTTTAGCGTTAATAAATTTCGCTACTAAATCTCTAGTCGCATCTAATTCTTGATCAATATGAAAACATAAATCATAATCACCACGATGGGAGTTACTAGTCTCTTTCTCATTATATTTATTAATCGCATCTATAACTGATTTAGGCTTAAAAGTAGTAGAAGCATTATCAAGAAATACTAAAGGATGCTTTTGCATTTTCTCTTTAAGCATAGGAAAGTCTTTACGAATCTCATTTACATTAAACATGACATTTCTCCGTTACTAATTTATTTATCTTATTTTGTAATGCATTATCAAAATTTTTAGCAATTGGTTTTAAATAACCATAGACAATTAATGCTTTAGCTTCTTCCTCAGTTAATCCACGTGATTTTAAATAGAATAAATGTTCATCATTAAGTCTACCTACTATTGCAGCGTGACTCGCTAAAACATCATTTTCATCAATCTTTAATATTGGATTAGCTTTACCGTTTGCGTTCTTATCAAAAACGATTATCTTAGCATTCTGATTAGTGTTACTTTTCTTCGCTTTCTTCTTGATATGATTAATACCCGAGAACACTAATCTAGTAGAATTAAGAGCAACTCCATAATTATTCATATTCGCAGTTGTTTCTCCAACATTATGAATAAAAGATATATCAAATTGTTTATTATCTTTATTAGTCGCTAAAGAGGCTAGATCCCAAGAAACATCTGCTCCTTTTTGATTAAGTAAAATCTTTGCGTTCATCTTAGCTTCTCCACTAGAGAAATCAGCGACAATTACTTTTACTTTAGCGTTCTTTTTAACATCTCCATTAATAAAAATATTTTTAATCGGGTTAAGAAAAATAAATTTAAGTATTAAAGTAGAATTTTCGTTCGCGCAAAAAGAAAGAGAGGAATTATCCTTAATAATAATTTCTTTATATTCGTTTCTTTTTACGTTGATATTCATTATTTCTTTATTGCTACTTTAGTAGCGCATACTCCTATTGATTGCTTATTCGTTTCTTTCTTAGTGATATCAATATTTAATTCATTCTTTATCCATTCATAGCCTTCTTTATCAATACGTTTAATTAAATCAGGTTTACCATCAAGAACGATTTTGCCATTTACCATAACCGCTGCACGAGTAGGTTTAATTAAGTTAAATAATCTAGCGTAGTGACTAATTACCATTAAGCCCATACCTTCTTTATGCATCTTATTAATCATCTTAGCGACCACATTTATTGCATCAACATCTAGACCAGAATCAATTTCATCTAACATCGATAATTTAGGATTAAGTAAACGCATTTGTAATATTTCATTACGTTTCTTTTCTCCACCTGAAAATCCTTCATTTAAGTTTCGGTTCGCCATTTCAAAAGGAATACCCATTTCTTGATAAGCATTCTCTAATTCTTTATAGAAAGTAAATAAAGACATAGGTTTATCTTTTCTAACGTTCATAATGTTTTTTAAGAAATCACTGTTAACTACTCCAGGAACCTCACTAGGATTTTGTAATCCGAGGAATAATCCTAATTTACTTCTTTCATCAACACTTAATTTACTTAAATCTTTATTATTAAAAGAAATAGAACCTTTAGTAATAATGTATTTAGGATGTCCCATAATCGCCATAAATAAAGTAGATTTACCATGACCATTAGGACCTAAAAGCGCTAAAGAATCTCCTTCTTTTACTTTAAGGTTTACTCCTTTTAGAATTTCTTTTCCTTCTACATTAACGTGAAGGTTTTTAATCACTAAGTTATTCATAACGTTTTTATTTTAATAAAAGAAATATAAATGTCTAATTTAATGATAATTATTTTTCTAGTATAATGATTGCATATGAATTCTAAATTTAATAAATCTAAAGCATTACGCCTTGGAGCGTTTGTTTTAGCAACTGGCGCAGCGCTTGCTACAACCGGTTGTAAAAGTAATTACGATAAACTATTTTTTACTGTTTCGAGTTTAGATAAACAACTTGAAATTACCTTCTGTGATCGTGGTGCATCAATCTATTCTATGTACTACACTCCAGAAAACGGTACAAAGCAATGTGTTACTTATCAACCACAAGATAAAGCTACTTTCGTAGAGAAATCTTATTACGGTAAATGTTTAGGTAGAATAGCAGGTAGAATCGCTAATGGAGAAATTACTGTAGGTGCTAAAGACTATCAAATCGAAGTTAATGAAACCGCTCGTGGCAAAAACAACGCATTACATGGTGGCACTAACGGAATGTCTACTAAAGATTGGTCTCATACAGTCGTTGAAAAGAAAGATCACATTGAAGTTATATTTAAATATATTTCTCCAGCATTTGAATCAGGATTTCCTGAAGCATTAAATGCTAAATACACTTTTAAAATTTATAACGAAGGTAAATTAGATTTAGTTATTGATGCGAGTGCGGATGGAGTCACTCCAGTTGACTTATCCTATCATCCATATTTTAGATTAGGCACAACCAAAGACAATAAGACCGTATTAAATCATACTTTATATGTCCCTGCTGAAAATATGGCTCAATACGATCCAGATGGATGGCAAACTGTTCTTGGATATAAAGATGCAAAAGAACAAGTAACTTATAAAGATAAAGAAGGAAAAGAAATTACATGTACTCCTTGGAACTTTCAAGAAAAAGATAATGCCAAACAAATTGGTAAAGATATAGAGGGCGCGCAGGCTGCCGATTCAGCATCAAACGGCTACGATCACATTTGGTATTTTGGCGCTAACGAAAATACTAAAGATGATGATGGAAACTCAATAAATACTGTAAAAGTTGTACTAAAAAACCCAGATAATAACCTTGAGTTAGAGGTATCATCTCCTGATTCAGATGGAGTAATTATGTATTCAAATTGCTATCCAGAAGATCAAAAAATGAACGATGGCGAACCTGATGCGTATGGTAACGCAATTACAATTGAACCATATACATTCTTCACTACTGATAACGCTTCATTCTCTAAATTATATATTGATAAAGCTCATCCATTCTCTCGTCATATCACTTATCAATTTAGTCAAACCGAATAATTAATTAAGTACTAATTTTATCTCATTAATAAATTAAATATATTAATCTTTTAATTTTTGTTAAAATATTAATAATATTTTATGTCCTACAAAGTTTTATATCGTAAATACCGTCCCACTAACTTTAATGAAGTAGCAGGACAAAAGGCTATAGTGCAAACTTTAACTAACGCTCTTAAAAGCGGAAAGATTTCACACGCTTATTTATTTACCGGTCCTAGAGGTACTGGTAAAACCACTATGGCGAAATTATTCGCTAAAGCAATTAACTGCGAGAAAGGTAATGGAGAGATTTGTAATATTTGTGATAACTGTATAAGCGCTAATAAAAACGCTCATCCAGATATTATTGAGATCGATGCTGCTAGTAATAACGGAGTAGAAGAAGTACGTTCATTAATAGAGAAATGTAAATTCGCTCCTATAAAAGGAAAATATAAAGTTTATATCATTGATGAAGTTCATATGATGACTCCAGGTGCATTTAATGCATTGCTTAAAACGCTAGAAGAACCACCTACACATGTAGTCTTTATCTTAGCGACTACTGAACCTCATAAAGTATTACCCACTATCTTATCGCGTTGTCAAAGATATGACTTTGCTAAGATAGAAGATAATGCAATTACTGAATATTTAATGTCCATCTTAGATAAAGAAGAGATAACTTATGATACTAAAGCATTAACGCCTATTGTCTCTATCGCTGATGGAGGGATGAGAGATGCTTTAATGATGTTAGATCAAGCTTTATCTTATTCTAATAAGAAGTTAGTAGAAAAAGATGTATTAGATTTATTTGGTATTGCTTCTACTGAAGAAAAAGTAGATTTATTAATTGATATCGCTAAGAAGAATACTAGCGGTGTTCTAATTAAATCTAATCACTTCTTAGAATCAGGAGTGGACATAAAACGTTTAACTATCTCATTATTAGATATTCTTAAAGATTTATTAATTTATGACTCTACTAAAGAAGTTAATTTAATGGTTACATTAAAAGAGACTGATTTAAAGAAATTAGAAGGATTATTCTCATCCCGCCAATTAAATGAAATGATATCGATATTAATTAAAGCAGAAGCGGATTTTAAAGTAGTGTCTAATCCTAGAAGTTTATTTGAAATTACGTTACTAAAATTAATTACTTTAGAGAAAACTGAAGATGAGAAATTAATGCACGTTACTCCTTCAGTAGTCTTCACTGATGTTAAGAAAGAACCAACTAAAGTTAAAGAAAAGATTGTAGATATCAAACCCTCTCTTAAAGAAGATAAACAATTAGATGTTGAAGGCGATACGAATAAATTAGATGACGATACGATTATTAAATTAATGGTAAGCGGTAATAAAGAAGAAAGAATGGAATTACTAAATAGATGGAATGTTCAATTATCTCCACTCGCAAGTGATCCTAAAATGGGTAAATATGCTTCTTTATTATTAGACGCTACTCCATATGTAATCGCTAAAAATGTTTTATTACTTAATTATGATTTTGAACGTTTAGCGTACAAGGCTAATATCAAAACTAATCAAGCGAATATCGCTTCTATAGTAGAAGCAATTGTTAAACGTAAAGTATTTGTCTACGCTTTATCTCGTGGAGAAGAAGTACGTTTAAGAAAATTATTCTTAAATCTTCGTCAGGTAAATAAATTACCAGCGAAGGAAGATATAGTTATAAAGGAGAATTAATTTATGAACATGCAAGCAATGCTAATGCAAGCACAAAAGATTCAAAGAGAAATTCAAAAAGCGAATAATGAACTAAACGCTAAAGAATTTGTCGTTGAAAAAGGTGGCGCAGTTAAAGTTACTGTTTTAGGTAGTAAACAAGTTAAGTCTATTGAAATCGACGATAACGCTTTAAAAGAAGATAAAGAGATGGTTCAAGATATGATTGTTCTAGCGATTAATGAAGCGCAAGAACAAATTCAAGCAGCGAAGGAAGAAATTAATCTTCGCTTAACCGGAAGAAAAGAAGGATTAGGATTCTAATGAAAGAACTTAAGTCCATTAATCGTTTAGTAGATTCTTTTTCTCGCTTACCTAGTGTAGGAAGAAAAAGCGCTGAAAGAATGGCATATGCTGTTTTAAATATGGACGTTAAGGATGTAGAAGAATTTTCTAGTGCTTTAGTTGATTTAAAAAAGAAAATTAAACAGTGCCCTAAGTGTGGTCTATATATAGAAGATGATGAATGCGAGATATGTAATGATAATGATAGAGACCATAGCACTATTATTGTTTTATCTTATGCTAAAGATGCCTATAACTTTGAGAAATTAAATTCTTATAAAGGTATGTATCACGTTCTTAATGGAGTGATAAGTGCTATTAAAGGAATAGGAGTAGAAGATTTAAATATTTCTTCTTTAATCACTCGTATTGATAAAGAGAAAATTAAAGAAGTAATTATTGCTACTGATCCCACTATTGAAGGTGAGACAACTGCATTATATATCGCTAAATTATTAGAGAATAAAAATGTCACTGTTACTCGTTTAGCCTATGGTTTACCAATGGGCGGACATATTGATTACGCTGATTCAATGACGATTATGAAAGCATTAGAAGGAAGGAAAAAGATTTAATTATGTTTATTACTTTTGAAGGCGGAGAAGGTAGCGGTAAAAGCACCGCAATAAAAGCTATCACTAAATTATTAAAACAAGATGGTTATAAAGTTATTTTAACTCGTGAACCAGGCGGACCAAGAATTAGTGAAGAAATTCGTAATGTTATCTTAGATAAAAAGAATACGATGATGGACAAAAGAACAGAGGCGTTATTATACGCTGCTAGTCGTAGACAACATTTAGTGGAGACCGTTTGGCCTAACTTAAAAAAAGGTAACATTGTAATTTGTGATCGTTATCTAGACTCTTCTTTAGCCTACCAAGGGGGAGCGAGAAAAATTGGTATTGATAATGTTCTTAAAATGAATCACTTTGCTACTGAAGGTACTTATCCTGATTTAACATTATTATTTGATATTGATCCTAAATTAGGATTATCAAGAATAAATAAAAATAAAGGAAGAGAGGTTAATCGATTAGACTTAGAAAAAATATCATTCCATAACGAAGTTAGAAAACATTTCTTAACTCTTGCGAAACGTTATCCTAAGAGAATTGTTGTGATAGATGCTAGTAAGAATAAAGATCAAATTGTAAAAGAAATTTATCGCATTATAAAAAAGCGTTTATGCAAATAAAAGATTATTTAAAAGATAAACAACCATTACTATATAAAATTTTTTTAAATGCGTTAAATAACAATGAATTATCTCATGCTTATTTAATTGTAGGAGAGACCGGAACTCCACTTAAAGAGACCGCAATCTATTTAGCGAAGTCCTTATTATGTGATAACTTATCTCCTTTAGCGTGTGATAGTTGCCCCACTTGTAAAAGAATTGATAATAATCAATACGCGGATTTAATAATTGAAGATGGAGAAGAAAATCAAATTAAAAGAGATGATATTAATCGAATTATTGAAACTTTCTCTAAGACGGCAGTAGAAAGTAAAGGAAAAGTTATCTATATCATTCACTTAATTGAAACTTTACTACCTACTTCTATTAACGCTTTACTTAAATTCTTAGAAGAACCTGGTAAGAATACTTATGCGATATTAACGACACAAAACGAATCTAGAGTTCTTCCTACTATTATCTCTCGAAGCCAAAAATTAGTGCTCCGCTTAACACCTAGAGAAGAAGTTATAAAAGAATGTAGACAAATGGATATCAAACAAGATGATATTGAACTATTATCTTATTTTTATAATGATCCAAATAAAATAAAAGAAGTTACTAATGAAGAAGACTATACAACTATTAAAGATTGTCTGAATCAATATGTTAATAACATTTTAAATAAAAAGGATTTACTCTATATAACCGAGAGTAGCGTGATTAAAAATATTACAACTAAGCAAGACGCTAGAGTTTTCCTAGATATGTTAACTAGTGTTTTAGAAGATGTTATAAGAAAGAAAAATGGTGAGAACATATATTTATCAACTTATGATAAAATAATTAATGAATTAGCGAAGAATATGATTCATATTGAATCATCCTTATTAGAATTAATAACTCTAAGAAGAAAAATAGATATCAATGTAAGTATTCCTTCAATATTCGAACATTTATCAATATATCTTACTAAGGAGTAATATGGTAAAAAAATATTTAGTACAAGTAAAATATTCAAAGCTCGAAAAGCCTACTTTATTTGCGACCGATATTGATGATTTAAAAATCGGTGACCAAGTTTTAATTAACACTGAACGAGGCGAAGAGATGGGAATCGTCGCAAGTGAATCACATAACATTGAGTCATTTACTAGTAAAGTTGATGTCTCTACCATTATTGCTCGTCCAACCAAAACCGAAATTCATATCTTTCAAGACAATCTAAAAAGAGCTAAAGAAGCTTTAAAGATTGCTCAAGCGGAAGCAGATAATTTAAAACTTGGAATGAATTTCTTAGACGCAGAATATATTTTAGATGCTTCAAAATTAACTTTAATATATACCGCTGAAGGACGTGTTGATTTTCGTGAATTATTAAAATTATTAGCGCAAAAATTACATACTAGAATTGAATTCCATCAAATCGGTGCGAGAGATAAAGCGAAAGCTACTGGAGGAATTGGTCCATGTGGTAGAGCGCTTTGTTGTTTATCTTTCTTAAAGAACTTTGATGGTATTTCCATTAATAGAGCGAAGAATCAACAACTTCCTCTTAATAACGCTAAATTATCTGGTTCATGTGGGAAATTAATGTGCTGCTTATTATTTGAGGATGAAACTTACACTCGTGAAGCTAAAGATTATCCTGCTATTGGATCGACCATTAAAAAAGATAAAGAAACTTATAAAGTCCTTGGATTTAATATTGTTAGTAAAACAATTAAATGCGAAGGAAAAGACGGCATCGTATTTTTAAAGTTAAGTGAAATAAAGAAAAAATGATACGAAATTCTAATTTTTCTAGTAAAAAACCTATCCTATATTTATTAGCGACACCTATTGGAAATTTAAAAGAAGTTTCTAATAGAACGTTAGATATTTTAAAAGAGGTTGATTACATATTTTGTGAAGACACTAGAGTATCTTCTAAACTAGTTAGTTTATGTGGAGTTAAAAAACGTTTTATTTCCTGTCATGAACATAATGAATCATTCGCTAGTAAAGAGGCAGTACGTTTATTAAAAGAAGGATATAAAGTTGCTTATATGTCAGATGCTGGTATGCCATGTATCTCAGATCCTGGTTATATACTAGTAAAAGAATGCTTAAGTAACGATATTAACGTTTCTCCTATTAGTGGTCCTAACGCTGCGCTTAATGCTTTAATCGCTAGTGGTCTACCAACAGAACATTTCTATTTTCATGGTTTCTTAGATGCTAAAGATAGTGTTAAAAAAGAAGAATTAAGAAACTTATACAAAAGAAAAGAAACATTAATCTTTTACGAAGCTCCTCATAGAATTGATAAAACATTAAAATGTTTAAACGAAATATTAGGAAGTAGAAAAGCATGTATCGCGCGTGAGATAAGTAAAATTCACGAAGAATTTATTCGTGGTAATTTAGAAGAATTTTTATCGTTAGATAAGTCAACTTTAAAAGGTGAGATGGTAATTGTTGTAGAAGGTAATAACGAGGAGATTACTGCAATGCCTGAAGAAAAAGAAATCGTTAACTTAATCCGCAACTTTACAAATATGGGTATGTCTACTAAAGACGCAATAAAAAAGGCAAGCGATTTACTCAACTTGCCTAAGAATAAAGTATATTCAATTTATCATCGTAATTAATGAATACCGACATAGTCGGATACTGGTAATGCAAATGCAATACCTTGACCAGGAGTATCAAGTCCCGCTGCTTCATTAATCGCTAATAAAACTTTATCAGTAATATCTACACCAACAATAATCATTACTACTTCTTTTTCAGGAGTAACAGAGATTCCATAATATTTTTTAAATTGATCACTTCCAGTTCCTCTACCATGGAGAACCGTTCCACCAGTAACGCCAACTTTTCTTGCGGCGACCATAACTAAATCAGTAAAACCACGATTAACAATACAGAATATTGCATCCATTATATGTTTGCTTTCTTTTTTCTTTGTCTTATTTTTTTCCATATTTTGCTGCTCCTCCAAAATCTGCTAAATATTTATATGCTAAAACACCTGCCATAGATTTAACATCAAAGATAAACATAATTCCTCTACTATCTTTGCTAATTAAGAAACGCTCCTTAAGAGCCTTTTTAACTTCATTAATTTTCCTTTCATTTATTATTGTTAAAATAACTTCAGTTTGTTGACTTTCTCCACCTAATATATCAGCGACATACTTTTCTCTAGCGCCTTCAGCGAAGAATAAAGTAGACATCGCTACACCATGTTCGAATAATAAATTATTAACGGCAACACCATGACCTTTTCTAACCATGATTAAACCCATTTTTAATCTATCAACATTCTTAGGATCAAACTTTCTACGAGAAGTAATAGGTTTAATCTTTCTAATTGTAAATATATTTCTAAACTTAAACTTGCCCATAATTATGCTCCAAAGTGAATAATCCTATTATCGTCTTTCTCCGCGACAAGTTTACGTGCAAGATAAAGGTTGTATTGTTTTTCTACTGTCGCGTTAAAGCCCAATAATTGAATAACAATTAAAGGCATCATCGCAACAAGAGCGACTGTACCAAATGCTCTAGTCATTAAGAAATGAGAATCATCAGGATGTAAATAATTTGCAATACCTAAAGTAAACGGAAGAATAAAGGCACTAGTCATAGGACCACTAGCGACACCACCAGAGTCAAAGGCAATACCAACATAGATATCAGGAACAGCAAAAGTAAGTGCTAAAGCTAATATGTAGCCAGGAACAATATAATAGAAAATAGAAAAATCATATATGATTCTAATGACCGATAGCATAACCGCAAGTCCAATACCAGTTGATAAAGCAATTAACATTTTATTTTTAGTAATCATACCATCACTAACTTGTTCTACTTGTTTAACTAAGATTTGGACAGCAGGCTCACACAAAACAACAACAATACCTATAATCGCTGAAATAAATAACAATAACCATAATGTATTTTGTTCGGCTAAGTGTCTACCTACATAATCTGCAATCGGAGTAAATGCTCCTTCTACACCAGTTAAGAATAAGATTAATCCTACATAGGTATAAACTAATCCAACTATAATCTTTAAAATTTGACCTTTTGGTAAATGAACAAATATCGCATTATAGATAAAGAAGAACAACATAATAGGTGTCATAGCGATGGAGACATTAATTACTTGATTTTTAAACGCTTCAAAAAGCGCTTCGCCAACAGGAAGTTCAACGATAATATCAGCCTTTGCTTCAATCTTTCTCATAAATAATCCAAAGATTAAAACAACTAATAGTGGACCAATAGAACAGAACGCTGTTAAACCGAATGAGTCAGCATTAGAGCTTTTACCTGCACGAGTAGTTGCGATACCAACACCTAACGCTAAGATAAATGGAACGGTAACAGGGCCTGTAGTTACTCCACCACTATCAAACGTTAACGGTATAAAGGTTTCATCAACTAATATTGCTAAAGCAAATATTAAAGCGTAGAAAGCGAGTAGCCATATCTTTAAACTTTTTTGTAATAAGATTCTTACTACTCCAATAACTAAGAAGATACCAACTCCGATGCCTACAAGGGAAATAAATAAATAAGAATTAATTGGTAATCGAGATGCTAACACTGATAAATCAGGTTCAGCGATTGTTACAAATGCGCCGAGTAAAAATACAATAATAATAAGAGCCGTGAAATTCTTTTGCTTGGTCATATTAGATCCAACAATTTCACCAATTTTACTCATTGCGTTCTCTGTTCCTACTGAGAATAAGGAAACACCAAAGAATAACAATAACGATCCAAATAAAAATAATAAATTTTGATTATTATTAAATGGAGTAACTTTCGCTAAATTTAATATTAAAACAATAACAATAACGGGTAAGGTTGATAATAAAGCATTTAAGAAAGTGCGACCCCATTTCTTCATAACGACTAATATTTTAATATAATTGGTTTTCTTTTACTAATAGAATTATGATATTTGTATGCCTACTTATAATTTTGGACAAGAACCTAAACAACCTAAAGAACCAGATAAGAAGAAAAAGATTAAAGTTAATGTGCATTTTAGCACTAATTTATCTTCTAAACCTCCTGTTAAAGGTTTAATTTTTGGTGCGTTTTTTACTCTTGTTCCTATAATAGCGTTAATACTAATCTATACAGTTTTAAACGACTATCAAGGCTTCGCTAAAACAGTTGGAGAAATAATAGATATAATTTATGATCGCCCTAGTGACAATCATGAAGTAATAGTTAAATATACAGTCAATAATTTAGTTTATGAAAATCCTTTAAATGCGTATTCTAGTTCAATGCACAAAGGCGATATGATAAATATTTGGTATAAAATCGATAATCCAAATAATATTAAACTAGATGACACTAAATTAACTATTACAATGCCAACAGTTATTTGCAGCGTTATGATTGCATCAGGCGTAGGAATAGAAACTTACTACACTATTCGCTTAATAAAAAATATTAAGTCTAATAAGAATGAATTAAATAATAACCCTACTTCTGAGGGAAAATAGTTTTAAATTCTTTAGGCATAGGAGAATTAAATCTCATAATCTTATGATTATAAGGATGAGTGAATTCTAATAAATAAGCATGCAATCCAAGTCGATGAATAGGATTAGATGGCTCTCCATATTTATCATCTCCAATAACATGATGATTGATATGCCCTAGTTGAACGCGAATTTGATTCTGCCTACCAGTATCAATAGTGATATTTAATAAACTATGATCATCATTCATATTAATAACTTTATAATGCGTGATAGCTTTCTTACCGTTAACTTTATCGTCAGTAACGTACACTAAATTAATTTTACTTTTCTTAAGGTAATTCACTAATGTGCCTTCGTAGTCTCTCATCTTACCATCAACAATAGCGTAGTATCCTCTTTTCTTAACAAGTTTCTGCCATGCTAATTGAAGAGCATCTTTAAGTTTCGCATCTTTCGCGAACACTAAAACTCCAGAGGTATCTTCATCGAGTCTATGCACAACATAAATACGGTTATGTTTATCACGCAAGGATACATAATCACTAACAAAACGATATGCTGTTCTACGATTTTCTTTTTCAGTCGCAACGGTTAATAGACCACTAGGTTTATCCACAACAATAAAGTCTTTATCTTCATATAAGATTGGAAAAGGCAATTTATTACTTCTAGTATCTTTAAAAGATGTTTTTACAATTTTAACAATATCTTCTTTACTTAATAAATAATCAAATCGAGTAATAGCAACTCCGTTTACTAGCACTTGATGATGTTCAAGCATCGATTTAATTTTGCCTCTTGGAATTACATTAATATGAGAATATAAAAAATTTAATAAACGATCTTCTCCTGTAATTTTAAATTCAAATAATACCGGGGAGGAACGATGATGATGTTCAAATCTTCTTTTATTTTTATTCATAATAAAGACGCTTCTTCCTCAACAGCAACAGCATTAATAGTTAATTTCCCAGAAACTAAATTCCCACCTATAGTTAAAATATCAGTTTCTTCATCATATTCATCAGAACTAATCATAAAAGTAATATCTTCTTCAATGTCACCACGGGCTACTGTAATACCACCAGTAGATAAACCAACGCTAAGAAAATAACCCTCATCTGGTACTAATTTGATTTTATAAGTTTTTCCCATCATTGCTTTATCTTCAAATTTTTCATAAGTGCAATTAGTGCAATAAACAACTACATCAAAAGTAATATCATCTACACAAGACGAACAAAAAGGGATAGTAAATAATAACGCTAAAGGAAGTAATAACCTTTTCATACTCTATATATTCTATCTATTTTTCTTGTGATAGTCTTTAAAAGCTCTTTTTATTTTTTGATATTTGCCAGTAGGACAAGAATCACAACCAGTACGATGCTTAATAAAACGAGGATAAATAAACGCAAAGAAAATAATTGAAAGCATAAAGATAGAAACGACCACAACAATTATGATATCGGCAGCACTCATAATAATCCTCCCCACACTCCAATTAAGGAAGCAATAAACCACGCTAATAATAATTCTCCTATCATTATAAGAATTACTTTCTTAATAGATTTAAGTTCTGCTTTCATAGTAGATATTGTAGCGATACAAGGTATAGAGAATAAATTAAATGTAGCATATGCAAAAGCGGTTAATGGAGTAAAACTATTTAATATTGTCCCTCCTCCTGCTGCCTCAATAACTCTAATGGATGATATTACTTGTTCCTTTGCAATCAATCCTTGAATAGCGGAAACACTTGCCGCCCAATTCCATTTGCAACCTAACATAGGATAGAAGAACCAAGCAAAGGTATTTCCAATACCTGCTAACATAGACTTATCTACAGTAATAATAGTTCCGTCAACGTATTGGAACTGCCAATTGAAGGATGACAATACACAAACTAAAACCGAGAAGAACACAACAACAGTACCAGCTCTTTTTACGAATGATAAAGTCTTATCACTTACATCTCTAGCAACATACTTAGGGCTAGGCAATTTATAACTTGGTAGTTCACTAATAAATGTTGAATGTTCTTTCTTTTTGCTTACTTTTTTAATAAATAAAGCTGCAACAAAAATAATTATTATCGCCATTAAATAGAACAGAAGCGCTAAAGCAAAACCCCAGGTTGGAAAGAAGGTAGCACACACTAAGGAAATAATCGGAAGTTTAGCGCTACAAGGAATAAATGGTACTAAGGCGATTGTAGCCTTCTTTTCATTTTCGTCTTCAATAATTCTAGTAGTCATTACTCCTGGCACACTACACCCAGCGCCAACAATAAACGGAATTAATGACTTTCCAGATAGACCAATTTTATGGAATACACGATCAAGGAAGAAAGCGATACGAGACATATAACCAGTAGTTTCTAATATTGATAAACAAATAAATAACATTATTAATTGTGGAACAAAGGAGATAATCGCGCTAGCGCCAGCGATAACACCGTTAGTGAGTAGTCCTATCGCCCATTTAGATGCACCAACGCTTGTCAACCAATTACCTAATAAATTAGATAATCCTGGAATAGTAATTCCTGAATCAAATTTAAAAGTACCAATATTAATTGATAAATCACCACCATTAAAAGCTGCGTTAATTAATCCGCTTGTTAGTCCTCCGACTAACGAAATAGAAATAAAATAAACAACCGCCATTATAAAAATAAAGATAGGGATTGCTAAATATTTATTTAAGAAGATGCGATCAATACGATCGGTTTTAGTCTCTTTTCTTCTAGCGTATTGCACGCACTTCTTTCGCGCCTTAACAATATAATCGTAACGAAGGGAAGCGACTAATTGTTCACCATCCATTTCGTATTTCTTTTCAAGTGCAAGATGCATATCTTTTAATCTTTGATCCATTAAAACACGGTAATCGCGATCTTCTTCTAATATTTTTACCGCACCAAAGCGTTTATGTAATTTACCTTTCTTAGTAGGTTTAATGCTTTTATATTCTTTTTGAACAGCGCTAATAAACTCTTCTACATCATCAGGATATATTGGTTTATGTTTATTCTTCTTATAACGATGATTAAAAATTACACTCTTCAAATTATTAATTCCTTTACCAGTCATTGCAGATATTGGAACAATTGTCACTCCTAGTTCTTCTTCTAATTTTTTTAGATTAATTTTAATTCCACGATGGTCTAATAAATCAACCATATTTAATGCGACCACTACATCCGTATCTAATTCAAGTAATTGAGTAGTTAAGTATAAACTTCTTTCTAATTGAGTAGCATCAACAATATTAATAATTAAATCAATGTTTTCGTCTAAGACAAAACGACGAGATATTTCTTCTTCGCTTGTATAAGGAGACAAAGAATAAACACCTGGCAAATCAACAAGAGTGGAATTGTGTTTCTTAATAATCCCTTCTACTCTATCAATAGTTACGCCTGGCCAGTTACCCACTTTTTGATTAGAGCCGGTAAGCGCATTAAAAAGAGAAGTTTTTCCTGAATTTTGATTTCCAAATAGCGCTAATTTCATAAGACTCTAATATCAATTCCTTCCATATCTACTTTACGAATACATAATTCATATCCGCGTAAACGAATATCAATTGGATCCCCTAACGGAGCGATTTTTTTAACTTCGATTATTACTCCTTTAGTGATACCCATGTCTAATAAGCGACGACGCAACGCTGCGTTATCATTATGAAAATCTAGGACGATGCATTTTTGTCCTCTACGTAAATCGCTTAAGTGACCTTCATCACCGCTATGTAAAATGACACGTTTTGTCTTCTTCATAAAAAAGTTAACTATGGTTAACAATTATATTTTAATGAAACGCATATTTTAGTCAACTAAAATTGTAATTATACAATTAACAATGTATTATGAAATAGTAATGGACCTAAGTAAATCAATTGAAGATTATCTTGAAGCTATTTTAGTTTTAAGTAAGGATCATAAGCAAGTTCATTCAATTGAAATTGCTAAATTTTTAAAAGTCAGTAAACCTGCAGTGGCTAAATATTTAAAACATTTAGCGAATTTAAAATTTATTAAAAAAACTAACTACTCGGATGTAGCCTTAACTAAGAAAGGCAAAATATACGCTGAAAAAGTTTATTATCGTCATATCACGATTAAAAAGTTCTTGTTGTCTCTTGGCGTTAGTGAAAAAATGGCCAGTATTGATTGTTGCAAAATTGAACACGTCATCAGTGACGAGACGTTAAAAGCAATTGATAAATATTTAAAAATTAAAGCTTAACGCTTTTTTTGTTATTTAGAATAATATAACCATTTTTATTAGTAGGATCTTTACGGTTATATAACATTTTTTCTCCATTAGAATCAGTAAAAATTCCTCCGGCTTCAGTAACAATAATTTGTGAAGCAGCGGTATCCCATTCTTTAGTTTTATTACTTAAAATCATCGCTAATTCAGCTTCGCCTTTAGCGATAAGACACGCTTTAATCGCGGAACCAACAAATTTTCTTTCTTGAATTCGTCTTCCTAAACGATTGTAATATAATTCTTCTTTATTGCTATGATGACTACGAGAAAGACAGACTCTTATATCTCTATATCTACGAGAGACATGAATTTGTTTTATCTTGCCATCTTTAGAATAGAATGCTCCACCATGTCTAGTCGCATAAAATACTTCATCAGTCATAGGTATAATGACCACACCTAAAACTACTTTGTGTTTGTGCACTAACGCAATATTAATAGTAAATTCATTATTCTTTTCAACAAAGTTAACAGTACCATCAAGTGGATCAACAACCCAAACATTATCAACTTTTAAGCGCTTTAAATTATCAAAGCTTTCTTCGCTTAAAACTGCATATAAAGGATATTCTTTTTGTAAATATTCAGTAATGATTTTATTAGCTGCTAAATCAGCATTAGTAACGGGAGAATTATCTTTTTTTATATCGACCTTAAAATTAGTCTTATAAATTTTAACGATTTCTCTTTTAGCAAGTTCACCCGCTTTAATAGCGGTTGCTAGTTGTTTCCCCCACATTATTAAGCAGCTCTATTATTGCAACCAAAGACCGCGCATTTAGCGGTAACAACATTGGCGATACCTTTCTTACCAGGACCAATAACCTTACGAGGATCGTAGACTTTTTCATCTTTCGCTAAAACGTCGCGGACGATTTTAGTCCATTCTTGTTGACACTCAGTATTAACGTTAATCTTAGCAGTACCACGATCAATTGCTTTACGTAATTGTTCATCTGGTATGCCAGAACCACCATGTAACACTAGTGGAATACCTAATAAGTTATTAATCTTTTCCATTTCAGGGAAACCAAGTTTAGGCTCACCATGATATGGTCCATGAACGCTACCTAATGCCGGAGCTAGGCAGTCAACACTAGTCTCAGCGACTAATTTAACGCATTCAGCGGGATCAGCATATAAGACGCCTTGAGAAGCAACATTATCTTCTTGTCCACCAACGTGACCAAGTTCAGCTTCAACTGAAACACCACGGCTATGAGCATATTGAACGACTTGTTTAACAATCTCAATATTCTTCTCTAGTGGATATTTAGAAGCATCAATCATGACGCTAGAGAAGCCAGCATCAATCGCTGCTTTACAAGCTTCATAACTTGAACCATGATCTAAGTGTAATGCGACTGGAACAGTTATTTTCTTATCACGAATATAACCTTCAACAATACCAACAACGGTATGCCATCCGCCCATATATTTCATAGCGCCTTCGCTAACACCCAGAATAACTGGTGCCTTTAATTCTTGAACTTTATCAAGAATAGCGCCAACCCATTCAACGTTATTAATGTTGAATTGACCAACAGCGTAATGACCAGCACGTGCTTTAATAAGCATTTCTTTCATGCTGACTAAGTGAGTCACTGGACGACCAGTAAACACAGTTTTGAAATCTCTTAAACTCATATTTTTAAATCCTCCTAATATAAGTTATAAATTAGCCCCTTCATCAGCGGGAGCATCTTCTTTTTTAGTTTCGCCTTCTTCATCATCATCGCCTTCAGTCTCTTCTTCTAAGTCATTATAGAAATCACTTAAATCAACATGAACCTTATCAAAAGGTAAACGATCACGAAGACTCCATTTGTTATTGCCTAATGCTACAAAACGTCCATCAAGGGATAACTGAGTGTAGAAATTAGGTAATGCTTTAGTTTTCTCTTCTTCATTTAATTCTGCTTTCTTGCTAACAGATGCCCAAAGAGTAGAAAAACTAATAGACTTCTTTTCTTGCATAATTTCGTATGCATATTCAATCATTGCTTTCTCTGCCATAATTTTCTCCTTACATCTTATCGGGTGCATTAACCCCAATTAATTTTAATGCGTTATATAGAACTACCTTACTAGCTTCTACTAACCCTAAACGATTAGCGGTTAACTCAAGGTTATCTCTATTTACAATGCGACATTCATTATAGAATGAATGAATTAAAGTTGCTAGTGAATGTATAAAAATTGTTAATTTATGAACTTCATGAGATTTTGCAATACTTTGGACTACGTTAGGGAATTCTTGTAAAATTTTTAAAATATCCAATTCAATTTTTTCTTTTAACAATTTGCCAGAATAGTCAATTTTAATGTCCTTAGCAAGTTCAAGAACATTGTGCAAACGAGCATGAGCGTACATAGCATAATAAACTGGGTTATCACTTGTTTTAGATTTCGCTAAAGCATAATCAAAATCTAGATGAGAGGTATTACTTCTTGCAACAAAGAAATATCTTACGGCATCAACACCTACTTCTTCACATAATTCTCGTAGGGTAATAGCGTTCCCGGTTCTTTTGCTCATTTTAACTTCAACACCCTTATCCATTAAACGAACTACTTGAATAAGAGGTACTTCAAGAGTTTCCTTCTTATATCCTTTCATCATAAGCGCACTCTTCATACGATTAATATAACCATGATGATCTGCGCCAAGGACATCAATTAAATAATCAAATTTTCTACTTAATTTATTGTAATGATAAGCGATATCAGGAAGGAAGTAAGTATAGTCGCCATTACTTTTAACAATAGGACGATCTTTATCATCTAAGTAGTCAGTAGTCTTAAGTATTTTCGCCCCACCATCTTCATAAATATGGGGTTTTAGTTCTTCAAGAGCTTTTTCTATTTCTCCGCTTTTTCTTATGTTAGTCTCAAAAGAAAAAACATCAAATTTAACTCTAAATAAATCTAAATCTTTTTTAATTCCTTCAAGTTCAAGTGCTTTTCCTTCGTTTGTTATTTTTTCTAAATTATCTTTATTATGTTCAAGTAAAGTATCTTGATATTTATCTTTAAATAATTTAGCGATTTCAATAACATCTTCACCCATATATCCATCTAATGGAATAACCGCCTTTTGTCCGAATAATTCAATATATCTTTGATAAATAGATTCACCTAAATTAGCGATTTGATTACCAGCGTCGTTAACATAGTATTCACGAGTAATGTTATAACCAGCGAATTCCATAATGCGCGCTAATGAATCTCCATACGCAGCACAACGAGCGTGGCCAACATGAAGATGACCAGTAGGATTTGCGCTAACAAATTCAATATTAATTTTTTCTTTTTTCTTTTCGCCTTGTCCAAATTTTTCGTTTAATTTTACAATGTCTTCAATAATAGAAGTAACTTGATCGGAATTTAAAAAGAAATTAATAAAACCAGGTTTAGCGACTTCAATCTTTTTAAACATCGTTTTATCAATTGCATCAATAATTTTATTCGCTGTATCTATTGGAGTAGGACCGATTTGTTTATTCACTTTAAAAGCGATGTTAGATGCATAATCACCATGACTAGGATCTTTAGAATGATCAATAATGATGTTATTAGTCTCAAAAACAATTTCTAGTTTCTTTAAGGCCTTATTTATTTCTTCTTTAATAGTTAATTCTATAGCCATATTACTTCTTTAAGAGCACTACTGCATAAGCAATAACCGCTTCTCCTTTTCCTGTTGCGCATAATCCTTCATTAGTATTCGCTTTAACACTAATTTGATCTAATTTAATATTTAATGTTTTAGCGATATTAGATCTAATTTTATCAATGTAATTTGCTAATTTAGGTTTCTCGATTTCAATACTAGCGTCAATATTTTCAATTTTGTATTTAAGTTTTTTAATTCTCTTATTAGCATCAATTAATATTTCTTTACTAGCAATGTTTTTATATTTCTTATCGTTAGTTGGATAAAATTTTCCTAAGTCTCCTAACGCAGCAGCGCCTAACAAGGCTTCCGCAATCGCATGAATCAAAACATCACCATCAGAATGAGCCAATTCTCCTTTAGAAAAAGGAATATGAACTCCTCCAAGCATTAGTTTTTTATTTTTAACTAATCTATGTATATCTTTTGCAAATCCTATTCTCATCATAATTATTTAGTTACATTAAATTTAAAGAAGACACAGTCACCGTCTTGGAAAACATAATCTTTTCCTTCCATACGCAATTTACCATTTTCTTTAATCGCTTGCTCACTTCCAAAATTCTTAAAATCTTCATAAGAATAAATTTCAGCCTTAATAAAACCTTTTTCAAAATCAGTATGGATAATCCCAGCGCATTGGGGAGCTTTCATCCCGTTTTTAAATGTCCAAGCGCGGCATTCATCTTTGCCGACCGTAAAGAATGTAGATAAATCTAATAATTTATAACAAGCTTTAACTAATTTATTTAAACCAGATTCAGTCTGATTTAGCGAAGATAGAAATTCCGCTCTTTCTTCAACAGGAAGAGTGGAAATTTGGTATTCAATTTCGCAAGAGATTGGAAGAGTTTGAGCGCTTTCTTTCTTAGCATAATCTACAACTTGTTGATATAACTTTGATTGCGCAATATTTGCATAATCTTCTTCCGAGACATTCGCGACATAGATAATAGGCTTTAAAGATAATAGATGCATTTGATGGAATAAATAATCTCTTTCTTCTTCGTTCATTTCAAGTGTTCTAAGAGATTTACCACTTTCAACACATTCTTTTGCGTGTATTAAACATTGATATTCAAACATTGAATCTTTATCTTTTTGTACGCGAGCCTTTGTCTCAACTTTACCTATTCTTTTATTAATCGTATCTAAGTCCGCTAAAGCTAATTCTAGATTGATTGTTTCAATATCACGGACAGGATTAATATCATTTTCAACATGAATAATGTCAGGATTAATAAAACATCTTACAACTTCAACGATCATGTCGCATTCACGAATATGGGATAAAAATTGATTGCCTAATCCTTCGCCTTTTGAAGCGCCTTTAACTAATCCAGCAATATCATAAAATTCAAACGTCGCGTATATAGTTTTTAATGGTTCAAATGCTTTTGATAGACGATCTAAACGTTCATCAGGAACCACCACTACCCCAGTGTTCGGATTGATAGTAGCGAATGGGTAATTAGCGGCTTCAACATGGCTATTTGTAATAGCATTAAAAAGGGTAGACTTCCCGACATTTGGTAAACCGACAATACCTGCTTTTAGTGACATAATAATAATTATTATAACAATAATTATTTTTTTGTAAAAAATTATATTAGTTTTTTATTATTTTTTTAATTGCGATATTGCTAATAATAAAGCTGATAATGATTGGCAATAAAATTCCAATTATTGATATGATAAAAATCGGTAAAACGTTAATTGAAATAGAAGAAGCGACTCCAAAGTAGTTCCCTAAAAACTTCGATAAAAAGATTTGAAATATTAATAATTCTCCAATTGAAGTAAATGTAGTAATCAAAGAAATTACTAATGATTGAGAAACTATATATTGATTAATAGCCTTATTATTATGCCCAAGATGTTTTAATAATTTAACTTCATTAATACTTTCAATGGCGTTCAAATAAGAAATTAATGCTAGTAAAAGAATAGTGATAATTAATGAGATAAACGAGAATGTAATTGCGATGCTACTTATATAACTCATTGTCTCATCAACCGTTGCTCCTATTTCTTGAAGAGGACACGAAAAATTATATTCACGAAAAGAGGCTGAAAGATCAGCGATTAATAAATCAATATTAGTGTTATCTAATAAATTAATAATCATACTTGTAGGCACTAAATTAAATGAAGAGACTCCTAATTTATCTCGGAAAAATGAGATAGAAAAAAGAGGATAGTGGTAAACATAATTTTTCTCATCTTCTTTAATTCCTACAATCCTAAATTTATTTAAAATAACTTCTTCTAATGTGGAAGAATAAACTGAATAATATAAATCTTGATATAAGGGATTTTTAGTATATCCAAGTGTTTTAATTAAACCAGTAGAGACAACAATTTCGTTATAGTTATTAGGAGTCTCGCCTTGTTTAATATCATCTAAATCACTAGAGAATAAAACTGAATTCTTACTAAATCTAGTTATACCTCCAATAGCAGTTTCGGGGAAATCTTCCATTTCTCCTTCTATTTGTTTAGAGAAATAATCTCCTACTGCAAAAGCTTTATCTTCCGAAAAAGAAAAAGCGATATTATTACTAAAACCATTAATCATTCCTGAAGAATGCATTTGATAACCACCTTGAGTGGATAAATAAAAATTCTTTATTCTAGGAGTAATCTTTTTAAACGTAATAATATCTGAAATATCTACAGTGTTTTTATCTAAAGTAAATACAAAAACTATATTGCTATTACAAGTATCAGTAGCGATACAAGAATCTTCTAAAAAATTTCTAGCGCTTTCAATTAATATATCATCGTACTTTTTATTGTATTGTAGATTTTCTACAAAAGAAGATGGAGACTCTGCTAAATGTAGTGTAAATACTTTTTTAAGTGTCCAAGGCTTTTCAGGAGTAGAACTTATATCTAAAGTCGTAGGCATCTGAGCTTCGATTTCAAATACATATTGATTAAAAAAATGATCAGTATGATATATCTCAGAAGAAGTAGAAGGGTAAACGCTCTTTAAAGTAAATTCAATATCGTTTTCGTATTCCCAACTTAAGTTATCAATTCCTAAATATAGATATAGTGTATGAGTCGCTAAATAATTACCTAATGCTTGATATGTTTGATCAGCGATGCCTATTTGACGACATAAATTTTTCATATCGGTATAAGTAAGTCCTAACACTACTTCATTAATTTTTAAATCTTCCTTAATTGCAGGAAAGAAAACATCGGATGTACATTCTTCTTTCCAAACAAAGGAATTAAAAATTTGTGAATGGAACGAAGGAAGAATGATTTTTCTTCCGTTAAAGTCTATATATACTTGGTCTCGATCAGGAAAATGAGAGGAAAAGTTATTTAAATAACTTACTCCCATTCCATACATATAACCGCTATATTCGTCTTCAATCTTTTTAACAACATTCTCATCAGTAGAAATATATCCAGTATATGGATTAGGATTATTACTCTTTTTACTCACTACAATTTGGTTAGGATTAATTAAGTTTGAAAAAGAGGAAATTATTTGGTTTCTTAGTGAAGTTGTAATGATAATACTAAGGCCTAAACCTAAAAGAGAAATAGAAGAAATAATATTAGTGAATAAAGACCTCCACTTCTTTTCTTTTATTTTGTTTTTACCGATTCTAAATAATAAATTCCATGAGAATAAATAATGTTCTTTCTTCTCAATTTTAATTTGGGGGATGTCTTTATCGCATATATCATTAATCATCTCAACTTTATCAATATTCCCGTCTTTTAAATAAATAATTTTATCGGCGAACATTTTAGTCTTTTCTATATCATGTGAGACTAAGATAACTAAATGATTATCACTATATTTTTTTATTAAAGAAAATATTTTAATTGCGTTCTTATCATCTAAATTACCAGTTGGTTCATCGCATAATAGATATTTAGGGGACGAAGACATCGCCCTTGCTAAGGCAACTCTTTGTTTCTCTCCTCCAGATAATTTATTAACAGCAATATTTCTTTTCTTTTTAAGATCTACAAATTTAAGAGCGTCATCCACTAATTTTTCTTTAGCGGTTTTAGATAGGCTAGACATCGCATCAAGATTTAATAAAACATTATCAAAAACGCTTAATAAATTTAATAATCGAAAGTCTTGAAATACGTAACCAATATTGTTTAATCGAAATAAACTATTATCTTCTTCACTTAATAATTTAGGGTTAATACCATCGATTTTTAAACTTCCGGAATAGTCAGTATCTAAACCGCTAATAATATTTAATAAAGTTGATTTACCAGAACCACTATTTCCTACTATCGCAATAATCCCGTGAGAAGGAAATTTAAAAGAAAAATTATTAATAACATTACTTTTATATTTCTTATTAATTTTGTTTAGCAATATCATTCGTCTTTTAGCTCCTCAATTACATAACCATTCTCATAAAATAAAAATGGAATTAAAGTAGAAAAAACTACGATTATTGTTGAAGAAATCAATAATATTAAGGGAGAGAAATTAGAAAAGGGAGAAGCGATTAAATTTGTAAGATGGAAATTCTTTTCGATTATTAAATTCACTAAAGAAGTAAGTGGAATAGATAAGAGAAATGAAGAAAATACTGCGATTAAATTCACAACTAAATTTTCTATATTAAAGATATTAAATATCGCTTTTCTATTAGTGCCAATTATAGATAAAATTGCACTTTCTTTTTTACATTGAGTGAAGTTAGAAAATGCGGTTATTACCATTA